>JBPCWB010000276.1:0-14212 GCA_051009955.1 Hyphomicrobiaceae bacterium
GTTCTCGCGTCTGCTGCACCCCTACAAAGCCGACATTGCACGGCGCTGGGCTGAGGTCTCTGACGGGCCACAAGGCGACCAACAACTTGAAAATTGTCGATGATAATACACTGTCGAGAGTTGCCGATTTCGAGATATCCTAGCTCGTTCTGCGTGTTGGTCTGGAGACTTTTGGTTTATTGCAAAGCCACTTTAGTTTCAATCGCTCGGCTCATGCCATCCGCGCGAGAAGCGCCGACCAAGCGAAGCATTTGGTTTGTAGGCAGGCAGCGTTGCGCCAAGCCCGTTGCTGAATTCAATACCGCTAGAACTTCAATCTGCCCTTGGCAGCAACGCCGTGCTGCTGGGTCTCCAAGGAAAATCGACCTTCGTAAGACAGATTGAGTGAGAAGCTGCTGCTGTTGTCAAAAATGTTGAGACCCGCTTCTATGTCACCAAAGACATTCCCAAAATCAGAATTCATTGTGAATGTGGAGGCGCCGGCAGTGGCACCAGCAAATTCAGCGGTCAATCCGTGATTGTCTTCGTTGTAGAATGAAACCCCGGCCTTGATGAAAGGTTGGACAACTCTCCCACCGTCAAGTGTGAATTCCTTCACTGGACCTACTTATTTTGCCCAAGCTCCTTATTAGCAAGGGTTCTAATGCGCTCCCAAGGTTTTTCATGGATCGCTTTGCATAAGTCGCCGTACCGTACGGCCAAGACCGAGAAATTGGTCATCGAATTGTTCATCAAGGCCTTGAGCTCTTCCCCGACCAGCTTGCCTCTCGCAAGAAGACCAGCGTTCGTCATATTAATCTGTTGTGCCGTCGCGAACGCGGCCATCATCATTTTTTCAGCACCTTTCTTGTAGGCCTTTATAACACGCTGGCTCTCAGGCGTATTCGCGTCTCCGGGGCCCTCCATTCCAGATGCGGCAATAAGAAAATAGTGCTGGCAAGCGAGAGCCTCTGAAACAAAGTTGTTGGCGCCGGCCTCGAACGCTTTGGTTTGTGCATCTTGAGCAACGACCTCACTACACAAACAACACAAAAACAAAGACGCCAACACGAACTTGAACATCTACTTCCCTCCACTTCTCCGTGAGCGTCCGAGCTGTCACTCTGTCTGACCATACGGCCGCGGCAGCAGTACGTCGATCTAACCGCCTTTCGTTAGCGTCCTGCCTTTGACCGGCGACGGCCACACATTTTGAATTGGGTCGTGCAAACGCCTAGGGTATTGCCTAGGATGGGCATCCTAGCGCAATGCATTAATATCTAAAAATCAATGAGTTGAAATACATTAGTGGCGGATGGGGTGGGATTCGAACCCACGAGACGGTCGCCCGCCTGCCGGTTTTCAAGACCGGTGCCTTCAACCACTCGGCCACCCATCCTCTGCGGCCGGTCTCGATCGGATGAACCGGCGCGCCAATGCTCTAAAGGCCTTTGCCAAGCACCTCAAGTGCGTCTTATGGCCCGCCCGTGGGAGTATGCCCGATGGCAGGCCGGCTCACAATATGGCCAAAACCGTGAAACCGCTGCCGAGACTCCAATTCAGCTGGCAAATCTGATAGATCAACGTGACCAACTATAGGTGTTGAAACTGAGGAAATGGGGCAGGTCAGCATGCGCGAGAGCTGGATCCACACCGTAGGCATTGTCCTGCTGGCAGTTGCATTCTTGCAACCGAACGCGGCCAGCGCCCAAGACAGCGGATTCACGACCAAAGCCAAACGCGCCATTCTGATTGAATACAATTCGGGTGCAACGCTCTACGAGCGCAACGCCGATGAACTGATGCCGCCGGCGAGTATGAGCAAACTGGTCACGCTGGCCGTCGTGTTCAGAGCGCTCAAGAGCGGCAAACTCAGCATGAGCGATGAGTTCGTCATGAGTGAACATGCCTGGCGGACAGGTGGGGCACCCTCGCGGACGTCGGCCATGTTTGTGCCGATCCACAAACGCGCGACGCTGAGTGAGCTCTTACAGGGAATTATCGTGCAATCCGGCAATGATGCCGCCATCGCCATTGCCGAAGGTATGGCCGGTTCGGAGCAGGCCTTCGCCAAAGTCATGACCAAGGAAGCCCGCCGCATCGGGTTGCGCACGTCGACGTTTGGTAATCCGACGGGTTTGAGCCATCCCGACCAATTGATGTCCGCTCGCGAATTGGCGCAACTGTCAGAGTTCCTCGTACGTGAATACCCTGAGTTCTATCGCATGTTTGCGCAAAAGCGCTTCAACTACCGACGCCACAAGTTCATCAACCGCAACCGCCTTCTGTTCTCCGATCTCGGCGTCGATGGTCTCAAGACGGGTTATACCAAATTAGCCGGCTACAGCGTGACCATCTCTGCAGTCAAGAACAACCGGCGTTTGATTGCCGTCCTTGGCGGCTTAAAATCCAGCAACGAGCGCTGGGCCGAAGCACGCCGCGTCTTGGAGTGGGGCTTCAGTGGCTTCAACACGTTCAAGCTGTTCGACGGCACGGAAGTGGTTGGCCAGGCCCGCGTTTGGGGTGGCTCGCAGATTTTTGTCCCGCTCATCGGACAAAAGGAGATCGCTGTGATTCTGCCGCGATATCCAGCCAACCAGAAGTTGCGGGCCGAGGTGGTCTACCAGACACCATTGAAGCCGCCCATTGCCAAAGGAGATCAGGTCGCGGTCCTCAGTGTGACCTCGACGGCCGGAACGACAAACCGCGTTCCACTCTATGCCGCCGAAGCCGTGGAGCCAGCCGGCGTCATGCGAAAGGGGCTCGACTCGCTGTTTCATCTCGCTTTTGGCTGGCTACCGTAGCATGTCGGCAGGCCGCTTTATAACCTTCGAAGGCGGGGAAGGCACGGGCAAGTCGACCCAAGTCGATCGCCTGGCAAGCCGTCTCGAACACCACGGCATCAGCTGCCTGACAACGCGCGAGCCCGGCGGCTCAGCGTTCGCCGAGACAATTCGCCACGTCGTCCTTGATCCGGCAACACCGCCGCATCCGCCGTTGGCCGAAGCTCTGCTGTTTTCTGCGGCACGCGCCGATCATCTTTCGACGGTGATCAATCCGGCGCTGGCCGCCGGCACCTGGGTGATCTGCGACCGCTTCGCCGACTCGACCCGCGCCTACCAGGGAACTGCCGGCGGACTGCCAGCTGAGACGTTGCTGACGTTGGAGACAATCGTTCTTGGCGACACGCGGCCGGATCTGACGATCATCCTGGACCTTCCAGTGGACGCAGCCTTTGCCCGTGTGATGTCGCGGGCCAACGACGTGGCGGGAAACCAAGCCCCTGATGCGTTTGAGCAGCGCGATACGGATTTTCACGAGCGTCTGCGCCGCGGCTTTCTTGACATCGCGGCGGCCGAACCAAAACGTTGCCGTGTGATTGATGCGGCACCGTCGGCCGATACCATTGGTGAGACCGTGTGGCAGACCGTCCGCGCGCACTTTGACGAGGTCAAGTCCTGATGGCTCGGCGCGTGGTGTCAACGGAAATTGAATTCTACCCCGAAGCGGACTGCCTCGAAGGCTATCCGCATCCGCGTCATGCCCACAGTGTGTACGGTCACACGGTCGCAAAACAACTCCTGTCGGCAGCCGTGAAGGCTGACAAGCTGCATCACGCCTGGATCATTACAGGCAGCGAAGGCATTGGCAAAGCAACCCTCGCCTATCAATTCGCAAAGTATGTGCTCGCCGCTCCGCAAGACCGCATCGCGAACGATGAAATCCTGGCTGTGCGGTCGGACTCAGTTGCCGCTCATCAAGTGAAATCACTGTCGCATCCGGGTCTCCTAGTTCTGCGCCGGAACTACGACATAAAAAACAAGCGCTTTACCACAGCGATCACCGTCGATGAAGTTCGGCGCCTGCGCAGTTTCCTCAATCATAGTCCTGGTGATCGCGCATGGCGGGTAATCATTGTTGACCGGGCCGACGAACTGAATACCAATGCTGCCAATGCGCTCCTCAAATCATTGGAGGAGCCACCAGCACGCACGGTGTTTTTGCTGATTGCGGTGGAGCCCGGCCGTTTGCTGCCGACGATCCGGTCGCGGTGCCGACATCTGGCTTTGCAACCGCTTTCCGCAGCAGATGCAACTCAAGCAACAGCTCAGGCAGCTGAAGCAGCCGGAACGCCCCCCGACGCGCAACCGAATTGGAATGGTTTGGTTGATGCAGCGGGCGGCAGCGTGCGCCGCTTGCTCACTTTTGCCGCCGACGGCGGTCTCGATGTTGCCGCCACGGTCGATGAGTTGCTTTCAGCCTGCGCGGGTGCTTCGGATTGGCCAAAGCAGCATGCGCTGGCAGAGCGGCTGGCGCCCGCCCAAATGCAGCAGACATATCAGCTTTTCCTCGACCTGTTTTTTGAGCGGCTTGCAGAGTTGATTAAGTCCCGTGCCACCGGAGCCGGAAGCGAGCGGCGTCGGCAGCTCGCCGCACGCCTGATTCGCGACGGCACACTTGCCTCCTGGGTCGAGCTATGGGAGACACTGCAACGCGAGAGGACGGCTGTCCAAGCGCTCAACCTTGACCGCACAGCATTTTTGTTGGATGCGATGGCGCGCATCCAGAACCTGGCTGGCGAACCTAGCAATATGCGCGCCTAGCCTAAAACTCATCGGCGCACTCCAGAAACGAGGACTGGCCATGACGACCGGTCAGAAGTTCTACATTACGACGGCGATTTCCTATCCCAATGGCGAGCCGCACATTGGCCACGCCTATGAGGCGATTACGACCGATGCGATCGCCCGCTTTGAGCGGTGCGATGGCAAGGACGTGTTCTTCTTGACAGGAACCGACGAGCACGGGCTCAAGATGCAGCAGACAGCAGTCCAGGCAGGCGTGCCGGTGCGTGAACTGGCCGACCGCAATGCTGCGCGATTTCGCGATATGGTGGTCACACTCAACCTGTCCAACGACGATTTCATTCGCACGTCGGAACCGCGTCACTACCGCTCTTCGGAAGAAATCTGGCGACGCATGCGCGAGGCCGGAGATATTTACACGGCGAACTATGCCGGTTGGTATTCCGTTCGCGACGAGGCCTTTTACAGCGAGGATGAAACGTCTGTCGCTGACGATGGCGTACGCTACGGCCCGCAAGGGACACCCGTTGAGTGGAACGAGGAAGAGACTTTCTTCTTCCGCTTGTCCGCCTATCAGGATCGCCTGCTTGCCCACTACGATGCGCACCCGGATTTCATTCTGCCGCCAGAGCGCCGCAACGAAGTGGTCAGCTTCGTCAAAGGCGGCCTGCAGGATTTATCCATCTCACGCACGACGCTTGAGTGGGGTATTCCCGTACCGGACGCCACGGATCACGTGATGTATGTGTGGGTCGATGCCTTAACCAATTACATCACGGGTGCCGGTTTCCCGGATGCGGACCATGCGCGCTGGTATTACTGGCCGGCGGACGTCCACGTCATCGGTAAGGATATCGTGCGCTTCCACGCTGTTTACTGGCCCGCGTTCCTGATGTCGGCGGGTATTGACTTGCCCGAACGGGTTTTTGCCCACGGCTTTATGCTGAACCGCGGCGCAAAAATGTCAAAGTCGACCGGCAACGTGATCGATCCTTTCGGACTCGTCGAGCAGTTCGGTGTCGATCAGGTGCGATATTTCTTCATGCGTGAAGTCGCATTCGGCCAGGACGGCAGCTATTCAACCGATGCCATCATCAATCGCACCAATGCGGATTTGGCCAACGATCTTGGCAATCTCGCACAGCGCTCGCTGTCGATGATCGCCAAGAATTGCGACGGCAAGGTCCCGACACCGGGCCCGTATGCCCAATCGGATCAGGAGATTCTGGAGGCCGCGGATGCCATGTACGCTGCCGCGCGCAAGGCGATGGACCGTCAGGCGATCAAGCAGTACCTCGATGCTGTTTGGACGGTTGTGGCGGATGCCAATCGCTATTTTGCGGGTGAGGAGCCGTGGGCCAAGCGCAAGTCAGACCCGCAGCGCATGGCGACAATTCTTTACGTCACGGCCGAAGTCGTCCGCCAGATCGCCATTCTGGCCCAGCCCGCGGTTCCGCACGGGGCGGCAAAGCTTCTGGATATGTTGTCGATTCCGGACGACCAGCGCAGCTTCGCGTCAATGGGCGCCGCCGGGCGCCTGCCGCCTGGAACGCCATTGCCCAAACCACAGGGTGCCTTTCCGCGCTATGTCGCAGCCGAGACCGAAGCAAGTTGAGGCGATTGCATGCTGATCGATCATCACTGCCATTTGGACTTTCCGCAATTCGAGGCGGAACTCGACGCCATCGTGATGCGTGCGCATCGCGATGGCGTCGGTTTGATGGTCACGATATCGACCCGCATCCGAAAGTTGGCGACCCTGCTGGCGATTTCCGATGCGCACCCTGGTGTGTTTTGTTCTGTCGGCACGCACCCGCACTATGCCGATGAAGAGCTGGATATTTCGGTCGCCGAGATCATTGAGCTCAGCCATCACCCACGCGTGGTGGCCATTGGGGAGGCTGGGCTCGACTATCACTATCAGCGCAGTTCACGGGAAGGACAGCAAACCGGCTTCCGGCGTCATATCGAAGCGGCGCGCGAGACCGGTTTGCCGCTAGAGATCCACGCGCGGGATGCGGATGACGACACAGCAGAAATCCTCGAGGATGAATTCGCCAAAGGGCCATTCAAAGCCATCCTCCACTGTTATACGGGCGGCGCAGATCTTGCGCGCCGCGCGGTGGCTCTCGGTCTCATGGTTTCCTTTACCGGAATCATCACGTTTAAGAACTCGACTGCTCTGCGTGACGTGGCTGCCGAAGTTCCGTTGCAGAACCTATTGGTCGAGACTGATGCACCGTACCTCGCGCCGATGCCACATCGCAGCAAAACGAACGAGCCCGCATTCGTGCGCCACACCGCAGAAAAACTTGCGGAAGTCAAACACGTCTCCTTTGACGAACTGGCCGCGGTAACAACCGACAATTTCTTTCGCATCTTTAGCAAGGTGCCGCGGACTGCCGCCCAGGAGATGCCCGACATATGACAGTGAGATGTACCATCCTCGGTTGCGGTTCATCTGGCGGCGTACCGAGGGTCGGCAATGACTGGGGCGCGTGCGATCCAGGCAATCCCAGGAACTACCGAACGCGCTGCTCGGCACTCGTCGAGAAGGTCGACGGCGAGAAGCGAACAACTATTCTCATGGACACGGGTCCCGATCTGCGCGCGCAGATCCTGTCAGTTGGCTTGCGGCAGGCAGATGCCGTTCTCTACACCCATGACCATGCCGATCATACGCACGGAATCGATGATCTCAGGTTTGTCGCTTACCGAATGCGCAGCCGCGTCGAAGTGTGGTTTGATGCGCGCACGCGAGAGAACGTCACAAAGCGGTTCGAATACTGTTTCGCCGGCGGCGGGCAAAAGGACTATCCGCCCATCCTCAACGCCAACACAATCGAGGCGCCGGAACCGTTCATCGTTACGGGACCGGCAGGTCCGGTTAAAGTGATTCCGATCCCGCAGGAGCACGGCAAGATCGGATCGCTTGGCTTTCGTGTCGGCAATCTGGCCTATTCGCCGGACGTGAGCGGTTTGCCTGATGAAGCAATACCGCTCCTGGAGGGCCTCGATGTCTGGATTGTCGACGCCCTGCGCTACAAGCCGCACGTCAGCCACTTTAGCGTTGAGCAGGCAATCGAGTGGATCAGGCGCCTCAAGCCGAAACGCGCGTACCTCACGCATCTCAACGTCGAACTGGACTACGATACGCTAGCGGCCGAACTTCCCGACGGCATCGAGCCGGCCTACGATGGTCTGACCTTCGAGTGCACGTGACGCGACCGTCTCAGCCTAGACAGGAACAACCTCTTGAAGCTTCACGTCTAGTCCGTGGCTGCCTTATAGGTGAAAACCTGGCCATTGGCGCTCAATCCGGGATCAGCCAACTCAATAAAGAGTGGCGCAACGTCATCGGGAGTTGGCAATGCGTCGGCATCTTCGCCAGGGTAGGCCTTGGCGCGTAGCTCCGTGCGGACGGGCCCTGGGTTGATCATGTTGACCTTTGCCGTGGTGTTGGCCAGTTCATGCGCATACGTTCGCACAAGCGCTTCGAGGCCGGCTTTTGAGACAGCGTAGGGGCCCCAATACGCGTGTTTACCCGTGGCTGCTTCGGCCGTAACGAAGATGCCGCGACCGGCGTCGGACTTGCGCAACAACGGATCGATGCTGCGGATCATGTGCCAATTGGCCGTCAGATTCGTGTCCAACACTGACGCCCAGGCGTCCGATGTGATGTGCGGCAACGGAGAGATGGGGCCGAGAATACCAGCATTGGCGACGAGAATATCAAGACGACCCCAGCGCTCGTAAATCGTTGGCCCCAAGACGTCGACCTTTTCACCGATCGTCAAATCCAATTGGACCAGTGTCGCAGAGCCACCGTCACTTCGAATCTCATCGTCGAGCGTTTCAAGCGCACCCACACGGCGTGACGCGATGATGACGTGTGCCCCTTCGCGGGCCAGGGCCTTGGCCACAGCGCGCCCGATCCCTCGCGACGCCCCGGTCACAAGTGCAAGCCGATCTGCCAAGCGCGGTTGAGCCATTGTCATTTGCCCTGAGAATTGTGGTCGAGATTCGCAGACGTTAGTCCAATCCCCGCGAGATCGAAATCGACAAATCACCTGTCGTTCGCAGTATCTCAATCAAGATACCTGCGTGCCGCACGTCATCGTGGAAGCGCCGTTAGCTGGAGCAACTTTCTGCTTCATGTTGTAATCGCCGTCGCGGTTCCAACATAAGGACAATGATCTAGGGCCGTGCCTTGAGAATCATTTCGTGGATTCCGCGTTGCGCACTCCGATAGGCCCGCTCCAAAAACGGCAGTGCGCGCTCACGAGCATCACTTGACAGTCGCACGAAGTGTCCAACCGCCTGCTGTGAGAGTTCACGCGACTGGGCCAAAACACGGGAAAACGAGCCCGTCTTCGGAACGAGATCTTTCTGCTGCAGACCGCGGATTGTTGCGACCAGACGCGCGTGGTCCTGCCGTCGGCCAAGACCTGAGACTCGCCTCGTTGCTCCCGTGAACAAGATCATCGGTGTGCAAACGGTCACGACACGCTTGCCTAACCAGTTCCACAGCCGTCTTTCCTGCGCGATGCCTGTGTCCTGGACGGAATAAATCGGCCTGCCATTCGTGCGTTCTTTCAACAGGGCGCTGTCGACGACCGGAATGAGGTGGCCGCCCAGCCGCCGAATGCTGCCGAAACGGTCATTCCTGGGATCAGGAAACTGAACGAAGAACGAGACTGCGGATTTGTCCGTCAAGGCCTCGCGGAGGGCTTCATCGGTGTCCGCCGCATAGGAGACACGGCGCGCGCGACCCAATCCCTCGGGATCCACACTCTGCAAGAAAGCAAAGGTTCGTGCGCTGCCCGAGTTTTTGGGTGGCAAAACAAACTTCAATCTGTCGGCATTAACGGCAAGCTGGCCGAAGTTCGTCAGGGATTTGTTGCTGGTCACTGCAAATACGCACTCGCGCACGTCATTCGACCGGACGACCTGAAACCAGCTCGCGCGCTGCCGTGTCCGGTTTTCAAGAGTAAACGCATCAAGCTGCCCGAAAGCGAAGTGCTCGGGATTGCTCGCCACCCGCCGCACGTTCGCGGTTGTCCCATCAGATGGAGAACACTCGAACGTATTGCCGAACGCCGCCAATTGGCTCTTCAGCAGCGGACAGAACGCCGAATGATAGGCACCGGTCTCGCCACCGGTATGAATCTGATTGGCCAGCACCGTGGTCGCCTGCGTGCCGACCGCCACAATGGCCATTGCTCCAAACCGAATGACTCCAAGCACGTAAACAAATCCTCCGACGCTGCACTTCACCGCAACATTCGCCAATCAAAGGGATCATGGCGTGGCACGTCAAGTCTCGTCGAGCATGACCAGGACTTACTTCGGTGTTTTGGAATGGACCGTGACGCGAACTAGCGCACTTCTGCAAGCAGCGAAAGTTGTTTGCCGCCCGCGTCACCGTGCTGATCCGTCAGATTGGTTGGATATTCGCCCGTGAAGCAATGATCGGTGAATTGGGGCATGCGCGCGTCCCGGCCCGAATGGCCCATCGCTCGATAAAGGCCATCGACAGACAGGAACGCGAGGCTGTCGGCTTCCATGAACTCACACATTTCCTGCGTGCTCCTGGATGCCGCGAGCAACTCGGCGCGTTTCGGGGTGTCGATTCCATAGTAGTCGCCGTATTTGATTTCGGGACAGGCAATTCGCATATGCACCTCGCCTGCGCCCGCCTCACGCATCATGGACACGAGTTTCTTGGACGTCGTGCCGCGCACAACGCTGTCGTCAATGAGAACGATGCGTTTATCTCGAATCACCTCGGCATTGGCCGAATGCTTGAGTTTTACGCCGAGCTTGCGAATCTGCTGCTCTGGCTCGATGAACGTGCGGCCCACATAGTGATTGCGGATGATGCCAAGCTCGAATGGTTTGCTCGACGCTTCGGCAAAGCCGAGCGCCGCGGGCAATCCAGAATCCGGAATCGGCACGACGATATCGATGTCGGCTGGCGCCTCGGCCGCGAGTTCATGGCCCATGCGCTTGCGCACCTGGTAAACGTTATGCCCGCCAACGACCGAGTCAGGCCGTGCAAAGTAGATGTATTCAAAGATACAGGGGCGCGCCGGGCGACCAGGAAAGGGTCGATGGCTCTCGAGACCGTCTTCGGTGATGACGACGACCTCACCATTTTCAACTTCGCGCACGAAGCGCGCACCGACAATATCGAGAGCACAGGTCTCCGACGCCAAGATGTAAGCATCACCCAGCCGGCCAATCACCAAAGGCCGGATCCCCACGGGATCGCGGGCACCGATGAGAATGCCATCGGTCAGGCAGACGAGGGCGTAGGCCCCCTCCAACTGTCGAATGCCCTCAACAAACCGCTCGACGATTCGCTGTTTTTGCGAACGCGCCATCAAATGAAGAATGACCTCCGTATCAGAGGTCGACTGACAAATGGCGCCGTGACGAATCAGATCGTCACGCAAATACAATGCATTCGTGATATTGCCATTGTGCGCGACGGCAAACCCGCCGGCATGCAGATCTGCAAACAGCGGCTGTACATTGCGCAGTACGGTTTCACCCGTCGTCGAATAGCGCACATGGCCGATCGCCATAGCACCACGCAAACGGTCAATCACGCTCTGTTTGTTGAACCCATCGCCGACCAGACCGAGCCGGCGCTCCGAATTGAAGCGCTTGCCATCGAAGGTCACGATCCCGCAAGCTTCCTGGCCGCGATGCTGCAGGGCGTGTAGCCCAAGAGCCGTCAGGGCGGCGGCATCAGGATGCCCGAGAACACCGAATACACCGCATTCCTCATGCAGCTTGTCATCAGGCAGCCAAGTGCCTGGGGAACCGTCCAACATGGGTGGAGAACGGTGGCCGGCAGCTAACGACTCCACGGGATCAGCCATCGATGCCTCCAGGTGCGTGATGTGGCCACACGAATGACATACAGAAGAATCGCGCCGAAGTCCGTCAAAATCATCAGGCCCCCGCTGCATGGCTGTGAGACATATTGAAAGGCGCGGCCGTTGACTAGTGGAAAACCCAACTCACGTCACACGTTTTGCGGTGTCCGGCCACCTGCGCAGATGAGCGATGCAGGCGCGCCACGCTGTGCCGCAGGCGAGGAGCAGTCTATGCAACTCATGTCTAACTCGACTCGGTCCCGCCGCCCGGTGCGTCGAGGTTGAAATCCTCGGGCATGATGCGTTCCAGAAAGCCACGCAGCGCATTGCCGGTGCTCTCGATATAGGGCTTGGAATAGGCATCGCGCACCCAAGGCTGCTCCTCAGCATAGTTTGGCGCGAGGAACCCGAACAAAAACATGTACGGAATGACAACAAGGAGGAAGCCGCGAGCGACTCCGAAGATCAGACCGAACATGCGGTCGATCATGCCCACGCGGCTATCCAGGATCGAATCCGAAATCCGCGAGGTGATCAGATGTATGATCACCAAAACAATCAAGAAAATAATTCCGCCAATAGCAATCTGGGCGATGGGAACCTTGGTTCCAATGGTTTGTGCCAGATCTTCCGCAAGTGGCTTCTGAAACAACACGAAGTAGATGACGGCGCCGCCAGCGATCAACCAGGACAGGATCGACAAGACCTCGCGCGTCAAACCGCGATACATGGCCAACAGTCCTGACAGGACGGCAATGGCAATTAATCCGGCATCAAGATACGTCAGCGGCCCAATCATACTGCAGGCGTCCTACACTCGCTCAAAAACCAACTCATTGTTCGCGCCGTTCACTCGCATGGTGGCGATGCGACTGCAAGATCTTTAACGTGCTTGAGCCGTATCAGTGTCATCTTTGAACCACGCTTCTCGACGTCACCAGCCGCCGGAATGTGTGCCGATCTGAAACCCAGCTTCTGGGCTTCACGCAGGCGGGTTGCCAAGTGCGATGCTGCGCGAACCGCCCCGGACAGACTAATCTCCCCAAAATAGACATGGTCGTGCGGGAGGGGAACACCGGAAAGCGACGACAGCAGGGCAGCCGCAGCGGCAAGATCGGCGGCCGGTTCGCCAATCTTCAGGCCCCCCGCAACATTCAAATAAACATCATGCTGAGCAAAGGTTACGCCGCATCGTGCGTCGAGGACCGCCAAAATCATTGCCAGTCGACTGGAATCCCATCCGACAACGGCACGTCGCGGCGTGCCCAATGAGGAGGGTGCAACCAATGCTTGAATCTCAACCAGAATGGGTCGGGTACCCTCTATGCCTGCGAAGACAGCCGCACCGGGCGCCAAAGCGTCGCGGTCCCCTAGAAACAGCTCCGAAGGATTGTCGACCTCGCGCAATCCGCGATCAGACATCTCGAAGACGCCAATTTCGTCCGTCGCTCCAAATCGGTTCTTGACGGCTCGCAGCAACCGGAACGGATGGCCGCGATCGCCTTCGAAATACAAGACCGTGTCCACCATGTGCTCAACAACCTTGGGCCCGGCAATCTGACCTTCCTTTGTCACATGACCAACGAGCACGAGCGCAATCCCAGACTGTTTGGCAAAGCGGATGAGGCTTTGCGAGGCCGCACGCACCTGGCTCACCGTCCCCGGCGCAGCCTCGACCGCCTCAGCCCACAGCGTCTGGATCGAATCGACGATGACCAGATCCGTTTTGCGGGCGCCACTGAGCGTGGCCATGATGTTACCGAGATTGGTTTCGGAGGCGAGCTGGACCGGTGCGTCCGCCAAGCCAAGGCGTTCCGCCCGCATGCGCACTTGTGCCGTTGCCTCCTCACCACAAAAATAGATGACGCTGCTGCCCTTTCGCCCGAGGCTGGCTGAGAGCTGAAGCAACAGCGTCGACTTGCCGATGCCCGGCTCACCGCCCATGAGGATTGCTGAGCCGGGGACGATACCACCGCCGGTGACCCGGTCGAGTTCAAGAATTCCCGTCTGGGTCCGCTCGACGGCGCCTTCTTTCTGAGCCAACGGCTCCAGCTCGACAACACGTCCCGACTTCCCACTGCTTGGCAATCCGCCTCCTGGCGGCAACGCGGCACTGGTTTCTTCGACCAGAGAATTCCATTCGCCGCAGGCGACGCACTTGCCGGCCCAGCGCGTCGCCACCGCTCCACAGGTCTGACAGACATAATGGCTGCGTGCTGCACGGGCCATGTCAGCAATCCTTTCTGACGTAGCTGCGATGAACTCGTTGGCTAAGCCGCGACAGCAATTCATAGCCGATGGTGCCGGCGCGATCGGTCAGATCATCGACGGTCGTCCGTTGGCCCATGACTTCGACCCAGTGGCCACGCTGCGCCAATTCTGCCGGAACATCGGTGACGTCAAGCGTAATGAGGTCCATCGAGACCCGGCCGACAATCCGCACCTCGTGTGATCCGATGTAGCCGACCGGTCCCGGACGCGACGAGTCGCCGCCAAGAGCACGAAGAAAGCCGTCTGCGTAACCGCAGGCGATCGTTGCAATCCGAGACGGGCGGGTGACCGCAAAGCTTGCGCCGTAGCCAACGGTGTCTCCGATATCGGCTTTATGCACTTGCAGGATGCGGGCAGATAAGGTCACCACGGCCTGCATCGGATTGGGGGCGCCACCGAAAGAACACCCCCCCCCGAATGCTCTGCCCAAACCGGACAAACCGTCATGAAAACCCCTTCCCCAAAAAACACCCCCGGAGTTTGCCAAGC
>JBPCWB010000277.1:0-3418 GCA_051009955.1 Hyphomicrobiaceae bacterium
AGGTCAGCCACGTCAATGTTTGTATTGAACATGACGTCACGCATCTCTCGACGTCGCAAGTCAGTGTCGGTGGGGACGCAAGTTACCGCGGCTTCCAATACACGTCGGCGGTTGCACTCGCCCGCCACCAGGTCATTGCGCATTTCACGGGAGAGAACGCGAAGCTGGATCTGTCAGGTGCGTTCCTCGCCCGCGGCAAGCAGCATGTCGACAACACGCTGGTGGTGAATCACGAACTTCCAGGATGCGAGAGTCGCGAGCTCTTCAAGGGTGTCTTGGATGACGATGCACGTGGTGTCTTTCAAGGCAAGGTGATCGTACAGCCAGAGGCGCAAAAGACGGACGGCAAGCAGATGGCGCAGGCGCTGTTGTTGTCGGAGAGCTGCGAGTTTGACTCCAAACCGGAGCTCGAAATCTACGCCGATGACGTGATTTGCGGGCACGGCTCAACCTGTGCCGAGATTGATCCTGAAATGGTCTTTTACTGCCGCTCCCGAGGGATCCCGGAGGAGACGGCTCGTGCACTTTTGATCGAGGCGTTCATTTCGGAGGCAATCGAGCAAGTCGAACAGGAGAGTGTTGCTGCGGCGCTGGGTGAGATGGCGAGTGCCTGGCTGGATACAAATAGAAATTGAGGAGCGCATTCGCGTGAACAGCAAAGCGCAACATCTGCAGGTCGTTCCGGAGACGAAGGCGTTTGATGTCGAGCGCTATCGCAGCGACTTCCCGATACTGTATCGGGACGTTAACGACAAGCCGCTTGTCTATCTGGACAGTGCCGCATCGGCGCAGAAGCCTCAGTCCGTTATTGAGGCCATGGACCACTGTCTGCGGTTCGAGTACTCCAACGTGCATCGCGGCATTCACTATCTTTCGAATACAGCGACCCAGAAGTACGAGGACGCGCGCGAGGCCTGTCGACGGTTTCTGAATGCGCGTGAGGCCGACGAAATTGTCTTCACGAAGAACGCGACCGAAGCCGTCAACGTGATCGCCTATGCGTGGGGCATGAGTAATATTGAAGAGGGTGACGAGATCATTCTCTCGGTCATGGAACACCACGCCAACATCGTGCCCTGGCATTTCCTGCGCGAACGCAGCGGAGCCGTCATCAAGTGGGCGCCAATTTCGGATACCGGAGAGTTTCTGCTCGACGAATTCGAGAAGCTGATCTCGCCGCGCACAAAGATGATTGCGCTGACGCATATGTCGAATGTGCTGGGCACCGTCGTTCCAATCGCCGATGTCACGAGGATTGCTCATGAGCACGGGATTCCTGTGTTCGTCGATGGTGCGCAATCGGCCGTGCATATGTCCGTCGACGTGCAGGCGCTGGATGTCGACTTCTTCGCATTCACCGGCCACAAGGTCTACGGGCCGTCGGGGATCGGCGTTCTCTATGGCAAGAAGGCATTGCTCGAAGATCTGCCGCCATTTCTGGGCGGCGGCGCCATGATCGAGAGCGTGGAGCGGGACAGCATTACCTATGGTCCCGTGCCGTCGCGATTCGAGGCGGGGACACCGCCGATCGTCGAAGCCGTTGGTCTTCATGCTGCCCTTAACTACATGATGCAAATTGGTCGCGAAGAGATCGCTGCCCACGAGCACGACCTCATGACTTATGCCCATGAGCAGCTGGATGAACTTAACTGGTTGCGAGTCTATGGCTCGGCACCGGGGAAGGGTTCGATTGTGTCCTTCACCATGGACAGCCTGCATCCGCATGACATTTCGATGGTGGTCGATCGATCGGGTGTTGCGATTCGCGCCGGTCACCACTGCGCGCAACCGCTGATGGAGCGCTATGAGGTCACCGGAATGTGCCGCGCCTCTTTTGGATTATACAACACGAAGCGGGATGTAGACGTTTTGGTTGAAGCGTTGAAGAAAGCGCACGACTTGTTTGCCTAACGCCAATCTAGGGTAAGAGGAATGGAAGAGACGAGACAGCCGCGTGATCATCTGCTGATGGACGATCCGACGCAGCCCAATGCGCCGGCAGTCGCCGATCCGTCGCCGAGGCCGAAGTCCGTTGTCGAGGGTGGTCAGCCGGTGGAAGGTTCGGCACTGTCGCAGGAAGAGATCGAGCAGCTCACCGCCGACATCGTGGCGGCGATCAAGACTGTTTACGATCCGGAAATTCCTGCAGACATTTACGAGCTTGGTTTGATCTACAAGATCAATGTCGACGATGATCGGCATATCGATGTCGAGATGACGCTGACGGCACCCGGCTGTCCGGTCGCTGGAGAAATGCCGATCTGGGTCGAGAACGCGGTAAATTCGGTTCCTGGCGTCAGTGGGACGACGGTTGAACTCACCTTCGACCCACCCTGGGATATGAGCCGAATGTCGGACGAGGCCCGCCTGGCGCTCAACATGTTCTGAGCGCGCTTTAAAGTAGATGTCGCGCGGACCTCGACAATGTGTCAGCAACGCCTATCTTATTAATCTTAAGGACTCACAGCGTATCATCTCGCAGCTGAAGCCTGACGGAGCCAAGAAACGGCCATGACGTCCAGACCACGACCACAGATAATGTCCCTGACTGACGCCGCTGCCGAGCGCGTCCGCGCCATCATGGCGACCAAGCCAGAGGCCGTCGGGTTGAAGATCGACCTCAAGAAGGGCGGCTGTGCCGGTATGGAGTACACACTCGAGTGGGCCGAAGAGACAGGCAAATTTGACGAGGTGGTTGAGGCCAAGGGCGCCAGGATCATCATCGATCCAATGGCCACGCTTTATATTCTCGGCACCGAGATGGACTATCAAGTGGACAAGCTCTCGGCGCAGTTTGTGTTCAACAATCCAAACCAGACATCCGCGTGCGGATGCGGCGAGTCGGTCGAGCTGCAGCCTGCCGCTTCCTCCGAACTGGAAGACCTGAAGGCGTAGAGCGCGTAACGTTTGGAGTGTTCGATGGAAGAGGTTCGAGACCTGCGCGGCTGGACTGATGCGGTACTCGACTTCTGGTTCTCCGAGCTGACGCCAGAGCAGTGGTTCAAGAAGGATGCAGCGACGGATGCCGCAATAACCGATCGTTTCGGGGACATTCATCGCGACGTTTGCGCTATGTCGGTCGAGGCTCTGACTCACGACGCAAGAACGGCGCTGGCGGCTGTGCTCGTTCTGGATCAGTTTCCGCGCAATATGTTTCGTGGTTCGTTACGGGCCTTTGCCAGCGATGCCACTGCCCTTGCCGTCGCCGAACGGGCTGTGGCGCTGGGGTATGATCAGCTCCTTGGCACGCAGCAACGTATCTTCCTTTATCTGCCCTACGAACACAGTGAGTCCTTGAGCGATCAGGATAAGGCGGTCACATTGATCGCGACGCTGGGCAATGAAGAATTCAATCGCTACGCCGAGGATCATCGCGACGTCATTCGTCGATTTGGTCGATTTCCGCATCGAAATGCCG
>JBPCWB010000278.1:0-4959 GCA_051009955.1 Hyphomicrobiaceae bacterium
TGCTGCGCAAGCTCGAAAAGAAGGCCAAGCCCGATACGCCACTGACTCAGCCGCCGCGCGTCAAACGCAAGACATCCAAGACACCGCCCAGGAAAAAGAAGGCGACGACCAGAAGTAAGAAAAAAACACGAAAAGCTGTAAGGACAATTGTGCGTCGCAGGCGCAAAAAGACGTGCCGGTTCGAGACGAACTTTGAGTGTCTGAAACGCGGTGGAATCGTCAAATATGGTCGGTGCAAGGACCCTCGTGAGGTTTGCAGCTGACAGTCTACGGCTCTTGGACCGTTGACTGTCCGGCACGATGACCGGTTCTACACTCTAGCTGATTGAATTATTCTCCGTTACGTAGTTTCTTAGAGGTATCGCCGTGATGCCGGCGCGCGGTTTGCGCTACAGGAGATGTTGAATTGGCTTATGTCGACTGGATGATACGCGGTCCCAAAATCGCGTCCTGTAATTGCAGTTACGGATGCCCCTGCGAGTTTAACGCGCCGCCCACCAATGACGTATGCGAGGGCCTTGAAGCCCATCGAATCGATGAAGGCTGGTTTGGCGACGTCCGGCTCGACGGCCTCATCATCGGTGCCCGCTATCGTTGGCCCGGCCCAGTGCATGAAGGCGGTGGCATCGTTCAGGGTTTTATCAGTGAGCACGCCACAGAAGCGCAGCGCGAGGCGCTGTTTCAGATTCTGGAGGGCAAGGAACAGGAGCCGACGACTCCCTTCAACATCTATGGTTCGACGATCGAGACCGAATTCGATCCGATCTTTGCCAATATCGAGTTTGAGTGCGACCTGGAGGCCCGCTCGGGACGGTTTGTCGTTCCAGGTCATATGAAGCTTGAGCTGCAACCCATCCGCAATCCGGTGACGGGACAACCGCATCGGGCGCAAATCGTGCTGCCAGAAGGGTTCGAATTCCGAAAAGCGGAAATGGCTAGTGGGACATTCGATGCATCGGGAGAGATCGCTTTAAGCAGCTCCGGCGTCTATGGCTTTCTCATTGACGTCGCCTATGGGCCGTACGGCGTAATCGAAGACAAAACATACGGCGGCGCGGTGGCGTAGGTTTTAATGATTTTCTTGCTGCCCTGTCCTACATCGCCATGAGTGCAACGTCACCTGTCGAGTCGCTGCTTCGCCGCGACCGGCTGATCGTCTCCACCGGCCTAATCATTATCATAGCGCTGTCATGGGCTTGGCTACTGTCAGGTGCCGGCACCGGTATGAGCGTGTCGCAGATGACGACCTGGTCATTCCCCCCGCCGATGCGCCAGTCGATGCCGATGGCATGGGAGTTGGCCTATTGGATCACCATGCTGGGGATGTGGTGGGTCATGATGATCGCCATGATGACGCCCAGTGCCGCGCCAATGATCTTGCTATATGCACGAGCGTTAAGGCACGCCCAGGCCAAGGGAAAAAAAGCGACTGGTCCCGTACCGACCGCATGGTTTCTGGCTGGTTACCTCGCAAGTTGGTTCGGCTTCAGTGTTGCCGCAACGGTCGTTCAATGGGGCCTCGAACAGGCCGGCTTGCTGCACGGCATGATGATGTGGAGTCTGAGCCGCCCGCTGTCAGGCGCCTTGCTTGTTGCCGCCGGTATCTACCAATTGTCGCCGTTCAAGTCCGTCTGTCTCGAGCATTGCCGTTCACCGGCCGAGTTTCTGTCGAAGCATTGGCGCGATGGCCAGTCGGGCGCATTCGTGATGGGTATCGCGCACGGCAACTACTGCATCGGATGCTGCTGGGTTCTCATGGCGCTACTGTTTGTCGGCGGCACGATGAATCTTGTCTGGATCGCCGGATTGGCCGCCATCGTCCTAGCCGAAAAGATACTCCCTGCTGGCCATCGTGTCGCGCCGGTCATTGGCGGCTTTTTGATTGCGGCCGGCCTCTGGGTCTGGATCAGCTAGCCGCGTTGCGCCCGTGGCTGCCGACGCGTCACCGCTTTCAAGCAACTGTGAGCGAGCGTGACGACGACTGTGCTGTCAAACCGACCTTGTCTGCCTAAACTGTGCATGGATTCGAACGGAAAAGATGCGGAGACGTAGCACATGTCAGATGACGGTGGCGACAAATGGATTCTGTCATTGGACGGTGGTGGCGTACGCGGCTTGATGGTTGCCGTGTTCCTCGGCCACCTCGAACGCGAGGTCGGGCGGCCGTTGGCAACCTGCTTCGATCTGATTGCAGGAACGTCGTCAGGGGCACTGCTGACGGGTGGGCTGTCGCTGGGACCGGATGGCAATGCGCTGGTCCCGACATCCGAACTGACACGGTTCTTCTACGAGGACGGCCCGCGCATCTTTCGTTCCTCGCGGATGGGATTCTTCAAAACCTGGCGTTGGTTACGCGGCCCACTCTACAGCACGCCCACGCTCAACCGGCTCTTGGAGCAACGGCTTGGCCCGATCAAGCTGTCGGACGTCACCAACAATATCCTGTTGACGGCTTACGATATGCGGCGCGGCGAGCCCGTATTATTCCAGTCGTGGCTCGCAGGTTCCGGGAGAGCCCAAGCCATGCGTGACAGCGGCCGCGGCGCACTACAGTTTTGCCCGACGCGAGACGATGAGGCGACGCAGGACTTTGCGCTGGCTGAGGCGATCACGGCATCGGCCGCCGTGCCGACGTTCTTCGCTCCGATCAACGTGCCGCGCAGAGGCGGAGAATACTACGCCCTGATCGATGGATTCGTTTTTGCAATCAATCCTGTCATGCCGGCCTACTTTGCAGCACGGCTAAGATTTGGATTTGAGAACCGCTTCCGGATCCTGTCGATCGGCACCGGCAAGAACGAGCGCAAGTACGACATCGACGATCTCGCGGGACGCGGCGCCATTGGCTGGGTTCGGCCGGTCTTGGAGGCGTTTCCCGACGGCGCTTCTGACGCGTCCGTGACTTATATGGACTGGTTGTCGGGGATCACTGACGTCGAGCACCATCGCATCAACGCAATTATTGATCAGGCCGTCGACAAGGATGCGCCGAGTCCTGACTTCGACGATGCGTCGCGGACGAACCTGGAGCGCCTTGAGGCCTTCGGTCATCAGTTGTTCGAGCGCAATCGTGAGCGGCTTGACCCGCTCATTCAAGATCTCAGAGCCCATGCCGAGTCGATTCATGCGCCGACTTCGTAATTTGCCAATGTTCCCGCCAACCGGTGCAAGCTCCTGACACAAGGGTGTCAGGAAGCGACAGGTGCTGGTGACATGAGGGTGTCAGGAGGCACTTGCTACCTTGAAAGTCCGAGCCGCAGACCCGCGGCAGCACTAAAAGGAGCAAAGGAATGTCATCGACCAAGCGATACGATAGAGCAACTGTTTCCGACTGCGAAATAGCGCGCGCAATGCGGCGAGCGCGACGCGAACGTGCGATGGCTTTTGCCCGCATGGGGGCAGCAGTAAGTGGTGGCATAATTCAATTCGTCAGCGCGCTTTTGCGATCAACTCGCGCTGCCCGCATCGTGCGAAGTTCGTCCCGCTGACGGGCAGTTTTAGTGCGCGCGCCAGGCCGGAGTCTCGCGACGCCGTAGCTCACGGCCTCGGCGCGTGCTAACGCTGTGAGCGACGCGTGCTGCTCGAATGCACCGCAAGCCTGTGAACCAGAACCGCTCAGCTGGAATGAACAACAATGACGTCTCGCCCCGATAACGTGCGGGTTTCGCAGGCCGCGGCCGCCGACCAGGAATTTCTCGCGCGCATGCTGCAACTCTATCTGCACGACTTTTCGGAATTCGCCCGGCTTGACGAACCATATGGCGAACTCCGAAAAGACGGGACATTTTGGTACCCCGATTTTGACAGCTATTGGCGCGAGCCCGGTCGCAGCGCGTTTTTCATTTGGTTTGGCGAACGCATTGCGGGATTTGCGCTCGTCAACCGGTGGTCAGCGTCGGGGTGCAGCATCGATCATGCGATGGCGGAGTTCTTCATACTGAGAAAGTACCGGCGAAGGAACATCGGCACATATGCTGCGCAAAGCCTTATCAACCAGTGCCCGGGAGTCTGGGAAATACCTGTTGCCGTCTACAATCGTCCGGCGTTGCAGTTTTGGCCGACGGTTATTTCGTCCATGGATGACTACGAAATTGAGGAAATCCCCGGCGACGGCGAGAGATGGTCAGGCACGATCTGGCGATTGGCGCGGGATAATTGATGTCGTTCACCAATGGCCATCGTCCGGACCCGGAGATTGCCGACCGACCGACTAGCACACCGATACATGCCACCTGGCGATAGTCTTGGATGCGGCGTGGCGGTACTGTGGTTTGCAAAGACATTGAAAAAGAGAGCGGGGCGACAATGACCAAACCCACCATTGGATTTATCGGCCTTGGCCTCATGGGGCAGGGATTCATCAAACGTCTATTGCATTCGGGATACCCGGTCATTGGTCTCGATGTCGTCGCCGAAAAGTGCACAGCTGTACAGAATCTGGGAGGCGAAATCGGACAGTCGCCAGCAGATCTGGCCAGGCGAGCCGATATCATCGAGATCTGCGTCACGACACCGAGCGACGTCGCCCGCATCGTGGAGGGCGATGACGGATTGGCAACGGTCTCCGATCCGCGAGCCCGCGTGGTGGTTGATCATTCGACAACCGACATCACCACGACGCAGAGACTGTCGGCAACGCTCCTGGCGTCCTCCGGTATCGGCCTGGTCGATGCGCCGGTGTCCGGCGGACCGCTTGCCGCGGAGTCCGGAAAGCTTGCGATCATGGCGGGAGGCAGCGCCGCCGACATTGCCATCGTCGAGCCGGTCCTGACGCAGCTTGGAACGTTCACTCACATGGGACCTGTCACAGCGGGACAGGCCACGAAGTTGGTCAATCAGGCGCTGGTTCTGTCAAACTACTGTGTGATCGCGGAGGCCTTGCGTCTCGCCGAAGCCTACGGAGTCGATGCCGCCAAAGTTCCATCAGCACTGGCGACGGGACACGCCGGTTCGAACCTG
>JBPCWB010000279.1:0-6021 GCA_051009955.1 Hyphomicrobiaceae bacterium
ATATTACTGCGCGTCCGCCAGTCGTGTTCACGCACGGGCGCGGCTCACAACTTTGGGACAGTGACGGACGTGAGTACGTCGACTTCGTCCAAGGCTGGGCCGTCAATTGCCTCGGACACGCCCCACCGACGCTGGTCAAGGCGTTGTCCGACCAGGCGGCGTCACTCATTACGCCGAGCCCTGCCTTCTACAACGCACCGAGTATCAAGCTGGCCGACCAGCTCGTGTCATTGAGTTGCTTCGACGAGGTCTTCTTCACAAACTCGGGAGCAGAGGCGATCGAGGGTGCCATCAAGCTCGCACGTAAGTACGGTCAGCTTCATCGCGGCGGGGCATTCGAAATCGTCACCTTCGACGGTGCATTTCATGGCCGAACGCTCGCCGCCATGTCGGCCTCGGGGAAGAAGGCGTTCGAAACGCTTTTCGAGCCCAAGGTCGCAGGATTTCCAAAGGCAGCCCTGAACGACATCGCCTCCGTCGAGCGCGCGATAACACCGAACACTGTTGCCGTCATGCTCGAGCCGATCCAGGGCGAAGCAGGCGTCTGGCCCGCGTCGCGTGATTTCTTGCGAGGCCTCCGAGACCTGACGCAAGAGCGTGACTTGCTACTGATTGTCGACGAAATCCAGACCGGGATCGGCCGAACCGGACACCTGTTCGACTACGAGCGTGCCGGAATCTCACCCGATATCATGGCTCTTGGGAAAGGGATAGGCGGCGGCGTCCCGCTCGGTGCTCTGCTCGCCACATCCCAGACAAGCTGCTTCGATCATGGTGACCAGGGCGGCACCTACAATGGCAACCCGCTGATGTGCGCGGCCGGCCTCTCTGTTCTCGATGTCGTATCGCAACCGGCATTTCTACGGGGCGTCGTCGATACAGGGCACCTCCTCAAGTCCGAATTGGAACGCATTGCAGAGACCAATGGACTCGGTGGCGTGCGCGGCCATGGGCTTCTGCTGGCACTGGACCTTCAGAGGGACATCGCCGCGGATGTTTACCAACGCGCATTTGCAGCAGGCCTGCTGATCAACGCGCCTCGACCCGACACGCTGCGCTTCATGCCGGCGCTGAACGTCACTGCTGACGACATTCGTCGAGCCACGACCATTCTCAGTGATGTTCTCCAGGACATCACATGATCGAAGCGTTTCGCCCCGGCTGACCAAGTGATGGAGTCGGGGCGGATCGTAGGGTAGGGGCTATTGCTTGAGCCGATAACCGGTCTTGAAGATCCACCAGATGGTTGCCAGACAGGCACTCAAGAAGATCAGCGTCATACAAATGCTGAGCCAGATGTTGACGTCGGCAATTTCGGTGAAACTCCAGCGAAAACCGCTGATCAGATAGACTACGGGATTAAACAGACTGATGATCTGCCAAACCGGTGGCAACATATCAATGGAATAGAAGCTGCCGCCAAGAAACGCCAACGGCGTAATGACCAACAGAGGTACGATCTGCAGCTGCTCGAAATTCTGCGCCCAAATTCCGATGATGAAGCCAAACAGCGCAAACGTCACGGCCGTCAGCACCAAAAACAGAACCATGACGAACGGGTGGGCAATACGAATTTCGACGATGAACGATGCCGTCACGAGGATAATCAATCCGAGCATGACCGACTTGGTCACGGCAGCTCCAACATAGCCAATGACGATCTCGAGGAATGAAATCGGGGCCGAAAGCAATTCGTAAATCGTTCCGATGAACTTCGGGAAATAGATCGCGAACGAGGCATTCGTCACGCTTTGCGTCAGCAGCGACAACATGATCAATCCGGGCACAATGAAAGCGCCATAGCTGACGCCGTCAATCTCGGTGATACGCGATCCGATCGCCGCTCCGAAGACGACGAAGTAGAGGCATGTTGAAATCACAGGCGACACCACGCTCTGCATTAGCGTGCGCCAGGTGCGTGCCATCTCGAAGGTATAGATGGCCCAGATCGCTCTCGTATTCATGGTGTCTTGTCTTTCACAAGGCCGACAAAAATGTCTTCCAGCGAACTCTGCGTGGTCTGCAGATCACGAAATGTGATGCCGGCGTCGCTCAGCGCATTCAACAGTGTGCGAATCCCAGTTCGCTCTTGCTGCGTATCGTAGGAGTAGATGAGTTCGTCACCATTGCCATTCATTTGCAGATCGAATGGCGCGAGTTCGGGCGGGATCGCAGCAATCCGCTCGTGCAGCAGAACAGTCAGCTGCTTCTTGCCGAGCTTACGCATCAATTCAGTCTTGTCCTCGACCAGGATCAACTCGCCGCCACTGATGACGCCGACCCGGTCCGCCATCTCTTCAGCTTCTTCGATGTAGTGCGTGGTCAAGATGATGGTCACGCCTGAGTCTCGCAGGCGCCGAACAACGTTCCACATGTCACGCCGCAATTCGACATCAACGCCGGCCGTCGGCTCATCGAGAAACAGCACCTGGGGCTCGTGCGAGAGTGCTTTGGCGATCATGACCCGGCGTTTCATGCCACCCGACAGCGTCATGATCTGACTGTCCTTCTTATCCCAAAGCGAAAGGTCTCGCAGAACCTGTGCAATGTGTTCAGGATTTCGCGGCTTGCCGAACAGACCACGACTGAAGCTCACCGTGTTCCAGACCGTCTCGAACGCGTCTGTCGTCAACTCCTGCGGCACCAGGCCGATACGCGAGCGTGATTGCCGATAGTCGGTAACAATGTCAAATCCATCGACCTTGACCTGCCCCAGGGACGGATTGACGATTCCACAGACTATACTGATCAGCGTCGTCTTGCCGGCACCGTTCGGTCCCAGCAGCGCGAAGATCTCCCCGCTATTGATCTCCAAATCGATCGACTTCAACGCCTCAAAGCCCGAGGCATAGGTCTTCGACAGATTCGCTATCGAAATGATTGGCGACATCCTGTGCCCGCTCATTTTTTGAACAAAGAGAACAAGAAACGGTCGGGCCTAATGGACTTCGCCACGGAACGCAAGAGCCCCGACCCGGAGTTGGAGCAACCCGACCACTTCGCATCCTGGGAAAGATATTGCTGCCACACGCCCGCGCACGGTACACCATGCCATCTTTGAAAGATTTGGAGAATTTTTCTATTTTTCTACTCAGAGTGCCTGTCATTTGGAATGAATTTCTATATCTCTAACTACTCAGGTGCAGAGCAGGCGGCTTCAGGTGTCCACGGCCATGACGACGTTCCCGATTTTTATCGAGCTTTCCGAGCGGCCCCCACTGGTGATCGGCGGCTCCGACCTGGCGGCTGCCAAGGTCCGATTGCTGGCTAAGCGCGCGGCCCATGTCGACGTGCTGGCCGATACGCTCGGTTCAGCCATGCAGCGCCTGGTCGACAACGGGCTGGCTTCGCACTCCGCCGACCAGCCAACCATCGCCGCGATCCGCGGCCGCCCGCTGGTCATCTCGGCCAGCGACGATGACGACCAGAACGCCAGTGTCTACGCTATCGCAAAATCACTGGGCGTACCGATCAATGTTCCGGACCAGCCGGCCTACTGCACATTCAATTTACCGGCGATCGTTGATCGCGGTACGGTGACGGTTGCCATCGGCACCGAGGGCCAGGCTCCCGTTCTGGCTCAGCGCCTTAGAACCTGGATTGAACGCGAACTGCATCCTCGCCTTGGCGACCTTGCCAAGCTGGCTGGTGAATTCCGTTCTCGGGTTGCCAAGTCGGTGGCGCCAGGTGCGGGGCGCCGACGATTGTGGGAGTCCGTCCTGGCAGGGCCGGCGGCCGATGCCGTCCTCGCCGGCAATGAAGCGACGGCGCGCCAACTGGTCGAGGACGCGATCGCTAAAGCAGGCGACGCGGCCCCGCCACCGGCCAAGGTGGTGCTGGTCGGGGCCGGCCCCGGTGATCCTGATCTGCTGACCGTGAAAGCCGTCCGAGCCATCAAGGCAGCGGACACGATCCTCTACGACGACCTCGTTGACGAACGGGTTCTGGAACTGGCCCGGCGCGAAGTAGAGCTGATCCCCGTCGGCAAACGTGGCGGACGGCCCAGCACACCTCAATCCACGATCAATGACCTCCTTATTACGCATTCGGCCCCAGGCAAATCCGTTGTGCGACTGAAGGGCGGAGATCCGTTCATCTTTGGTCGTGCCGGCGAGGAACTTGCAGCTCTTCGATCCCACGGCATCACGGTGGATGTGGTTCCCGGCATCACAGCAGCCGTTGCCGCTGCGGCCTCGATGCAGATCCCATTGACCGACCGAAACGCCGCCAGAACAGTCACCTTCCTGTCGGGGCGCAGCCCGAGGGCCGGCACGATCGACCTGTCCCACCTCGACCTCAGAGCGCTGGCCGATGGCGGCCATACATTGGCGATCTACATGGCGGTTGCGACGGCACAGACATTGGCCACACAGCTCATGGATGCCGGCTGGTCCGCCGACTGCCCAGTCGTCGCTGTCGAGAACGCCAGCCGTTCGAATGAGCGTCGCGTGGCCGGGACGATCGCCGATCTTGCTCAGGCCAGCAATGCATTCGATCTCACGGGCCCTGCCATATTGATTGTCGGCAATGTCGCTGCAATGGCTGGCGCAGGTTCCGTGGAGATTTACAACGCTAATAGCCGCATTCAGGAGCCTGCCTATGCCTAAAGTCGTGACAGCCAACCGCCTTCACGATGGCGTTGTCGTTTTTCTCGGCCGCGATCGCTCCTGGTCGGAGGACCTGGTCGATGCCTGGGTTGTCAACGACACCCAGGCTCTGCGTGAACTCGAAGCGCTTGCTGAGGCATCAGTGGCGAAAGATCAAGTGATCTCGACCTACGCGATGGACGTTGCAGTCGTCGACGGAAGCCTGAGCCCGACATCAGTGCGTGAAGAAATCCGCGTTGCGCACCGGCCATCGGTCTGACGGCCGGCGATTCCCTCACATCAAAGGTCAAGCACACATGTATCGATACGATGGATTCGACCGCCAGTTCCTGTCCGACCGAAATGCCGAGTTTCGTGATCAGGTCGGTCGGCGCCTCGCCGGCGCATTGACTGAGGATGAGTTCAAACCGTTACGCCTGATGAACGGTCTCTATCTGCAATTGCATGCCTACATGCTCCGCGTTGCCATTCCCTACGGCGTACTGTCATCGCGACAGCTGCGTAAGCTGGGCGACATTGCCCGGCGTTGGGATCGCGGCAGTGGCCACTGGACGACACGGCAGAACATCCAGTTCAATTGGATCAAACTGGTCGACGCGCCAGACATTCTCGACGACCTGGCCGAGGTTGACATGCACGCCCTGCAGACCAGCGGCAACTGCATCCGCAATGTTACGGCCGACCCGTTGGCTGGCGCGGCCGCAGACGAAGTCGAAGATCCCCGCATCTGGGCCGAAATCATACGTCAGTGGTCAACACTGCATCCAGAATTCAGCTTCTTGCCACGCAAGTTCAAGATCGCGATCACCGGTGCTCTTGAAGACCGCGCCGCAATTGCATTCCACGACATTGGCATTCGCATCGTCGGTGGACCGGGCCAGACAAAACGGTTCCAGATCCTCGTCGGTGGCGGACAGGGGCGAACCCCCTACATTGCACAGGAAATTCGCAATGATCTCGAGCAGGAGCACCTGCTCTCCTTCCTCGAATCCATCATGCGGGTGTACAATCGTCATGGCCGACGCGACAACATCTACAAAGCACGCATCAAAATCCTTGTGAATGCTCTTGGCATCGATCAGTTCCGCCAAGAGGTCGAGGCCGAATGGGCCGACATTCGCGAGCAAGCTATTGACCTGCCGAGTGCAGAGGTCGCGCGCATTCGCGCTCATTTTGCACCGCCACACCTCGCGCCGCGCCCGCACCAGGTTGCCGCACTGGCTGCAAGAAAGGCCAGCGATCCGGCTTTTGACCGGTGGCTCCGTAACAATGTCTCCGCCCACCGCAATCCAGACTATGCGATCGTTACCGTCGCATTCAAAGAACCGGGACGCCCGCCCGGCGATGTCACGGCCGACGAGATGGATAGCCTGGCCGATCTCGCAGAACGTTTCGGGCACGACGAACTACGGAT
>JBPCWB010000280.1:0-6510 GCA_051009955.1 Hyphomicrobiaceae bacterium
TGTTGGGCGTCAGTGCCATGTATTCGAGTGCGCGCACAACGGCGGCCCGGCGGGCCTCGTCGTCGATCTTCGCCGGATCCGGCACGATGCCTTCGATGCTGACCACCTGCTCGGGATTGGTGCCCCAGGTAACAGTGGGCGGCAGATTGCTGGCATCCAGTTTCACGTGCTGATCGAATTGGGCGCCGGCGTCGGACTGCAATAACTCCCAATACGCCATGGCGACATCCCAGGCCCCACCCTTCGGTGCCTTGGGCCGGCCCTTGAGGTAGTCGAAAGTGGTTTGGTCCGGGGCCACCATACCGGCGCGGGCACCGCCTTCGATCGACATGTTGCAGACCGTCATGCGGCCTTCCATGCTCAGCGACCGGATCGCTTCGCCATCGTATTCGATGACGTGCCCCGTCCCGCCGGCAGTTCCAATCTGGCCGATAATCGCAAGAATTATGTCCTTTGCGAAAACGCCGTTCGGCAGCTTGCCGTCGACGGTCACGCGCATATTCTTGGCCTTGGTCTGGATCAACGTCTGAGTTGCCAGAACATGCTCCACCTCGCTGGTGCCGATACCGTGGGCGAGAGCGCCGAAGGCGCCGTGCGTTGAGGTGTGGCTGTCGCCGCAGACAATTGTCGAGCCGGGCAGCGTGAAGCCCTGCTCCGGACCGATGACGTGGACAATACCTTGGCGCAGGTCCGTCTCGTTGAAGTATTCGACGCCGAAATCAATCGCGTTCTTTGCCAGCGTATCAACCTGCAACTTGGCTTCCGGGTCATCGATACCCTTCGAACGGTCCGATGTTGGAACGTTGTGATCGACGACTGCCAATGTGCGTTCCGGGGAACGTACACTGCGGCCGGCGAGGCGTAGGCCCTCGAACGCCTGCGGACTGGTGACCTCGTGGACAAGGTGGCGATCTATGTACAGCAGGCACGTTCCATCGTCCTGACGGCTGACGATGTGATCATCGAAAATCTTGTCGTATAGCGTCTTGGCCATCGTGCCAAAGTCTCCCAATTCAAGCGGATCTGTGGTGTTGCGAGTGTGATAGCCCGTCGGATGTGAACCTGCAATCGGCAGGCTGAAAATGGGATCGACAGGCAGATCATTGCGGAGCGCCACCCGCCTACATCCGGCTGCCGGGCCGGGCCTCGCCGACGCAAAAGAAAAGCCGGGCAGTGCGCCCGGCATGTAAGTTTAGCCACATCATGAAGGATGGGTAGAAGGCGTTGAAGGGAGGGTACAGCCTTCAGTAGCTGTCCGTCACAGCTAAGCTATTAGATCGGATAGAATGGGCCGACGGCAACCACAGGCGCCGCATGCAAGCTATGCGTTTTCTGCATGACTAAGCCCTCGAGCCCCTCAGAATTTGAACTTTTTCGCCTGGGCGACCAGAAAATCTCGCAAAACCTGGATCTTCTTGGAGGTCCGCAGTTCCTCAGGATAGACGAATATGACGGGCATGGTGGGCAGGTTAACATCGTTCAAAACCGGCACCAAATCAGTCTCTTCTTCAGCCAGGTACTCCGGAATGAGGCCGACACCCACGCCTGAGCGGATGGCATATTTCATCGCAATCACACTGTTGGCGCGGAACGAAGGGACGCGGGGAGACGTGGCATGGCGGCCCGCCGTCTCCAGCCATCTGATTGCTGATAAGTGATGTGCCGGCGCACCGCCGTGAGACACGATGCGGTGATCCTCGAGTTCTTCCAGCGACTGCGGAGCGCTGTAGCGTCGGACATACTGGGCCGACGCAAAGGCGCGCACGCGGGCATGGAACAATACACGCCGAATGAGGTCGCTTTGTTCCGGTTCGTGGGTCCAGACAGCGGCGTCGGCGTGGCGCATCGAAATGTCGATCTGATCGTCGTTCAGTACCAACTCGACGCGAATATCCGGATAAAGCTCCATGAATTCAGGCATGCGCTGCGTCACCCACACCGTGCCAAGTCCAACCGGGCATGTGAGACGCAATTCCCCCGTCGGTTTTGTCGTTGCGTCACTGAGCAAGGTTTCGGCTGTGTGAAGTTTGGTCATCACCTCGGTCGCCGTATTGAACAGCGTTTCGCCCTGTTCGGTCAGGACAAGCCCGCGCGCATGCCGATGAAACAGGGCGACTCCCAGGTCCTTTTCAAGCGAAGAAACTTGCCGGCTGACGGCCGACTGGCTCATGTGCAGATGGTCACCGGCGTGCGTAAAGCTGCCGGCTTCGGCGGCTGCGTGAAAGATCCTTAGTTTGTCCCAGTCCATCTTCTCAGCACCAGTCTGGTTTTGGCCTCGCAGTAGCGAAATCGCCGCATATTCTCTTCACGGACGATTGTTGCACGGCCGCCATGCGTGCGACGATCGAGGTAGGCCTATCGACCCGATCCTATCATACCCTTGATAAGCGACCGTTTGCGCACCCTGATGGCAAGAGCTGCGACGCGTTGACACGAGCCGAAGAGTGGCTACTCGGCGGCGTCGCGCATCGATTCCGTCTCTGCGATGTACTTCTCGGCCTCGAGCGCTGCCATACAGCCCATCCCAGCAGCGGTCACGGCTTGACGATAGATTTCATCCGTCACGTCGCCGGCCGCGAATACGCCGGGTACCGACGTCGCCGTCGAGTCGGGCGCGGTTACGATGTAACCGCCCTGCTTCATCTCAAGTTTGTCGATGAACAGTTCGGTCGCCGGAGCATGGCCGATCGCGATAAAAATGCCGTCGACCGGTCGTTCGACGACGTCGTTCGTCTTGACGTTCTTGAGTTTGGCCGCCGTCACGCTCTTGGGATCGTCGGAACCGATGACGTCTTCAAGGACCGTGTCCCAAAGCACTTCAATCTTGTCGTGTTTCAACAGCCGATCCTGGAGTATTTTTTCGGCGCGCAGCTCATCGCGGCGGTGAACGAGCGTAACCCGCGACGCGAATTTCGTCAGGAACAGTGCCTCTTCAACGGCCGTGTTGCCGCCGCCAACCACGATCACTTCCTTGTCACGGTAGAAGAAGCCGTCACACGTTGCGCAGGCGGACACACCGAACCCCTGATACGCCGTCTCGGACGGCAGGCCGATCCATTTTGCCTGGGCGCCCGTGCAGATGATCAAGCTGTCGCAGGTATACTGCGCACCGCCGTCCCCCGTCAGTCGGATCGGCCGCGTCGACAGGTCAACCTCCGTGATGTGATCCATGATGGTTTCAGTCCCGACGTGCTTGGCCTGCGCCTCCATTTGCTCCATCAGCCATGGCCCCTGAATCACGTCGGCGAAGCCCGGATAATTTTCGACGTCGGTCGTTATCGTCAGCTGACCGCCGGGTTGAATGCCCTGGATCAAGACAGGATTGAGCATCGCCCGCGCCGCATAGATCGCTGCGGTATAACCGGCCGGGCCGGAGCCAAGGATGATAACTTTGGCATGCTTGGGCGATGTCATGTGAGCTCTCCATGCGGAATCGTCACGCGCAACGTGGGATCGTATTCGGCCGAGGTCAATGGCGATGATCGCGATATCACGTCACGCGGGCACGGTCGGTGGCAAACCACAGGACGACACCAAGAAACGCCATGATCGTCATTCCCTGACCTGCCATGATCCACAGCGCGTTGGGAGTCGCGAAGTGCTCGAACAGATATCCGGCATTGTACATCCCGATGGCGCTGGTCCCGATGAAGATCGAGAGGATCCCTGTTGCCTTGCCACGCATGTCCGGTGGCGCGATGAGGTAAACCAGCGCGTACTGAGCGGCTGAAAAACAGGCGGCTGCGGCACCGGCGCAGACAAATGCCAGCGTGGCCGTCGAAAAACTCAAGTGCAAGGCAAGAAGAGCGACCAAGATGAGATAGCTGAATACGCCCCAGTAGTAGAGGGGAAACAGTGACCTATTGGTCGCCATTGCACCGATAACGATCGCCGCCAGCGTACCGCCGATGCCCTCGCACGCGGACAGCATTCCGACACCAACTGCGGAGAGCTGAAGGTCGCGCTCAGCCATGACCGGCACCATCGCGACCAGCGGAAAACACCATAGGTTGTAGACAATTGTGACACCGATCACGATCAGAAAAGCCGGGTCGAAGATCAGCGCACGTGGCGGGACGAGAAGCTTGGCCCAGCCGGGCCGGGGCAAAGCCTCCCTGGGCAGCGCAGCTTGCCGCTGCCGAATGCCCAGGGCCAGAAGCAGACAGATAGCGTAGAGCAGAGCGCTGAGCGCGAATACGCCCGCGAGACTTAGCCATTCATAGATGATGCCGCCGACAAGGACGCCAAGTGCACGCGTGACATAATTTGTGATGTTGTCGAAGGCCGTTGCCGACGTCAGCAGGCGGTGATCGACCGAGTCGACCAATAGGCGCCGCCGCAGCGGCATATCGGTCACCCAGTAGATTCCGGAGATAAAGGTGGCGACCGCGACGAGTCCGTATGTTGCCACGCCGCGCTCTGCCGCGACGGCCATGGACGCCGAAATCATCAGAACCAGGACTGTCAGGATGATCAGCCAACGCTTGCGATCGATGACGTCTGTGAGTGCCCCAATGAAAAAGCCCAGGAAGATAAACGGTGCCATGCGCAGAAGAGCGAGAAGTGCGACCAGCGACGGCGACTGCGTGATTTCGTAGGCGAATACGCCAAGCGCCAGGAACTCCAGCCAGCGCGTCACACCCGTCAACAGACCGATCAGCCAGATACGGCGATAGTTGACTGACGCAAGGAGAGTGTTTGGCGATGACAGCACAGAGTGGACTCGAGCGGGATCTGATGGAGACGAGATGGAAAACAGAAGCGCGACGCCCGGCGCGATGAACTTTGCGACGGCGCGAGGTGACTCATATCATGGGACGCGCACTCACCAATACCGATGATTTCTTTTGCCAGGTACGCCCAGGCCTTTCAAATCAGTCACAGACTCTTGAAGCTGGCATGGCCGGCACGCCCAACGATAATGTGATCGTGCACGGTCACACCCAACGGCTTGGCGGCGTCGACAATGTGGCGGGTCATTTCAATGTCGGCGCGCGACGGGCTCGGGTCGCCAGAAGGATGATTGTGGACGAGCAGCAGCGCGCTGGCCGATAGCTCGAGCGCCCGCTTGACGACCTCGCGAATATAGACAGGCGTATGATCCACCGTCCCTTCGCTCTGAACTTCGTCGGCGATCAATTGGTTCTTTTTGTCGAGAAACAAAATGCGGAACTGCTCGCGTGATTCGAATGCCATGGCCGCCCGGCAATATTCGAGCACCTGCGACCACGATGAGAGCACCGGCGTGGCCCGCACTTCGCCCTGCATCAATCGCAATGCTGCCGCCCGAACCAATTTCAACTCGGCGACGACGGCTTCGCCGACATCCTTGGTTTCGCGCAACAGGGACTCCGGGGCATTGATGACTTCGGCGAATGTGCCGAACTTCGCGATCAGGCGCTTGGCGAGATCTTTGGTGTCGCGACGTTGGATGGCGCGGAAGAGAACCAGTTCGAGGAGTTCGTAGTCCGGCAACGCATCGGCGCCGCCCTTGCGAAAGCGGTCACGCAGACGCTGGCGATGGCCGGCATGCCCCGTCGTCTCCGCTCTTGTCTCGAGAAAACCCAGCTGGCGGCCATCATCGGCAGCATCTTTGTCGGGTTCATCTGCCATTGACGGCCTATGCAGTTGCGCTTTCGTAAGGCGGCCGGTGATAGCCGGCTGGCGAGTACGTGAAGACCTCGCAACCGTCCTCGGTAACGCCGACCGTATGTTCGAACTGCGATGACAATTCTCGGTCACGGGTGACCGCCGTCCAGCCATCGGGAAGGATTTTGACCTGCGCGCGGCCGAGATTGATCATCGGTTCGATCGTGAACAGCATCCCTGCGCGCAGCTCGGGGCCTTCGCCGGCGCGACCGTAATGGAGAATGTTGGGTCTGTCGTGGAACACCTGGCCAAGCCCGTGGCCGCAAAAATCACGCACCACGCTGCACCTTTGTGCCTCTGAAAAGCTTTGAATGGCAGCGCCGATGTGCCCTGTCGTGTGCCCCGGTTTCACAGCTTCAATTCCGCGCTCCAAGGCCTCGTACGTGACATCGATCAATCGTTCTGCACGGCGGCTGATCTCACCAACGGGATACATTCGGCTGGTATCACCATGCCAACCATCAACGATCAGAGTAACGTCAATGTTGACGATGTCGCCTTTGCGCAGGGGTTTCGGCCCTGGAATGCCATGGCAAACGACGTGGTTGATGGACGTGCAACAGGACTTGGGATAGCCGCGGTAGTGCAGCGTCGCCGGCATCGCGTTGTTGTCGATCGCAAACTGAAAGACGAGATCGTCCAAGAACTCGGTTGTCACACCGGGTTTCACGTGCGGCACCAACATGTCAAGTGCAGCGGCGGCGAGCTGCCCGGCCTTGCGCATGCCGGCGAATGCCTCCGGGCCATGCAACGGGATATCGGATTCGCGCGTGCGCGCTACGGCAAGTTTTGTCATGAACCGATTTGACCTCGTCTGGTTCCAACTCACAATTTAGAGCAAACGCGATGCGGTGCAATTGT
>JBPCWB010000281.1:0-2881 GCA_051009955.1 Hyphomicrobiaceae bacterium
ACCGCCGACATACCAAATCCGGTGAACGCCCCCCCCATCGACCGGCATAAATCCAATCTGGCGCGGCTCGGCCGGGTCTGCGATGTCGTAAACGGCAAGGCCCGCCGTCCAATCGCGCTCGACGGTGCGCGTTGCATCTGCGGTTCCGACTTTCTCGCCGAGTGCGCCCTCGTAATACTGACTCTCATCCTGGAACTCGGCCGCAGCGAACATGTCCTTTGCGTTGATAACCAGCAATAAGTCGCCGTGCGTCTGGAGATGGATGTTCCACGTGTTGGCCGGCGCCGGCACATACGTCACGGGCTTCGGATCACGCGGGTCGCGCACATCGATGACGCTGAAGCCCTTGGAGAACATATGCCCGGTGATGGCGAAACCTTTGTTCACCATCAACTGCACACCGTCGGGGCGACCACCCTGGTCGGAATGCCCGATCAGCTTCATGTTCTTGGCATAATCCGGCTCAGGTAGGTTCTGACTTGCCATGGCTCGCTCCTCGCTCCCGCCGATGTTCAAATGCACTCCGTTCAGTGGATCGGGTGTCTTTTATCGTTGTTTGTTCCGCGTGACGCGGCGCGTGTCAATTGCGACCGATGTGATTGTAGTGGCCAACTTGACCCGTCCGGGCGATGACCATAGCGTCTGAGCCATTATGCGTTGAGCAGGAACCGGTTCGAGAATGGAGCATCATGGCCGATATCATAATCCCCGAGTTCATGGATGAGGGCGCCGCCGCAAAGTTGATCGCCGAGTATGATGTCCACTGGGACCCGGAACTCTGGGGCAAACGAGAGGAATTGATCGGGCACATCCGCCAGGCCCGTGCGATTATCGTGCGCAACCAGACACAGGTCGATGCTGAGTTGCTCGCCGCCGGGCAAGATTTGAAACTGGTGGCCCGCCTTGGCGTCGGCCTCGATAATATCGATCTAGAAATCTGCAAGTCTCGCGGTATAGAAGTCTGCCCTGCGATCGGCGCCAACGCCCAATCCGTGGCCGAGTATGTCATTGCCACAGCCCTCATTCTCCTGCGCGGACAGTCTCTGCGTAGCACGGCGGCGGTGGTCGGCGGCGCATGGCCACGCAAGGAATTCAGCCGCGCCGTCGAATTGTCGGGCCGGACGCTTGGCATCATTGGCTTCGGCTCCATCGGTCAGGTCGTCGCCGCCAAGGGAAAGGCGATGGGCATGAACGTGATCGCTTATGACGCCATGCTGCCGGCCGATGCCCCGGCCTGGCGCGAAGCCGAGCGCGCCGAACTTGGCGATGTCATTGCCGGCGCCGACGTCGTTACGCTGCACTGTCCGCTGACGCCTGACACCCGAAATCTCATCAGCACGAGCGAGCTAGCGAGCATGAAACCGGGCGCCGTCTTGATCAATTCGGCGCGCGGCGGCATCGTCGATGAGGCGGCCTGCGCGGCGGCTTTGAAGTCGGGCCATCTGGGCGGGGCGGCACTCGATACTCTCGTCACGGAACCCATTGACGAGCAGACCGGCGCACTGTTTGCCGAGATCGAGAACCTCATTCTGACACCCCACATTGCCGGCGTGACCCAGGACGCGAACAAGCGCATCAGCGACGTTGCCGTCGTCAATGTGCGCCGCATACTCGGCGCTGGTTGAGCGTTTCACTGCAAAATGTGCGATTGGTAAACTGGGATCGCGATCGCTCGATAACCCAGCATCTGGCCGGGTTTTGTGGCGTGCGGCGAGGAATGCACCTGCGCTTGTGCACTGCACAGATCTGCCGAAGGCGTGTCCGACTTCGTGACTTTTGCGGAACTCAGTCGACGCATCGCCTGGCTGGCGAATACCATTGATCGAACATCATGAATTGTGAACTCCTGCATCAACATTCATGATTTCAGAAAGCCTGTGACAGTCCTTAGGGTGACGATAAGTGGAATGCGCAGCCGCTACATATCACTTGTGAAGATCACCGGATGTTGCTCAAATGGAGTGATGGCATGTGGTTGGTGTTGCTGCGACCCAACTCCGTGATCGGTGGAACAGGATAGTCGTGCATCGAAGTCATTGCGAACAGCAAGCTGAGAATTCTTGGCTGACGCGTGTCCACGGCCATTGGGGCTGGATCGATCATGCCGCGGCGCCTTTTGGCCGAACCGATCTACACACATCGACGGCCACGCGTGTCACGGCTGCTATCTCATTGTCCAAGGATGAGTGCACGCTCGCACACCTCAAAGAAACAACAATGTGAAACCAGGGAGAAACAGTATGAAGCTCAAACCCCTTGCACTAGGCCTCACCATGGCGCTTGGTGCCGCTACTTATTCGAGCGCCAAGGCAGACACGATTACGATCCGGATCGGTTCGGGGCATCCGCCGACCGTCGTCTACGCGGGTCTGATGAAGACGTTCTTCCAGCCTGAACTCAAGAAGGCAATTGAGTCGAAGACCAAACACAAGGTCAAGTTCATCGAGGGTTATTCAGGCTCCATCGTCAAGGTCTTCGATACGTTCGAAGGTATTCAGAACGGCGTCCTCGATGTTGGCGGATTCTGCTTCTGCTTCGAAGCGTCCAAGCTGCCAATGCACGCCTTCCAGATCATGCTTCCATTCGGCACAATGGATCCGGTCCAAAGTGTTGCCATCGCATCCTCGGTCTACAAGCAATTCCCGCTGCTTGAAGAAGCCTTCCAGAAATACAACCAGACCATGCTCGCGCGGATCGGCGACGGCGGCTACAACCTCGGCACCAATTTCCCATGGAAAGAGGTTTCCGACCTCAAGGGTCATAAGATTCTTGGCGCCGGCCTCAACCTCAATTGGATGAAGGAAGCCAACATCGGCATCATTCCCGTAACTGATGGATTGCCGGGATGGTATCAGAAGATCAAGACGGGCGTCGCCGAAGG
>JBPCWB010000282.1:0-2643 GCA_051009955.1 Hyphomicrobiaceae bacterium
GTGCGATAGCGCTCCACACGACCGGCGCGCTGTGGCCCGCCCGCAGGTCGGATTTCGGTATGCAGGAGCCAGTCACTTGCGCGGCGGGCCAGGTGCGGGCCGTGATGTTCAGCAATCAATGCGTGCATCAGATCCAGCGGTGCCGTACCGCCGGCGCAGGTCACGCGATCACGATCGATCACGTACAAGTTGCGTTCCACCAGTAGTGACGGTGAGCTTTCGACAAGCGCGGGGGCATGTTCCCAATGTAAGGTCATTCTGCGTCCTTTCATCAAACCGGCGGCAGCGAGAATCACCGGCCCGCCAGAGACACCACCCAGCGTGACGCCGAGACGCGACAGCCGACGCAGCCAATTAAAGGCGCGCTTATCGTAATAGGCCACCGGATCGCCCCCGGCCGCGATGAAAAGAAGATCGAAATCCGTATCGACTCCTACACTGCCGCTGGCGTGAAGAACCGCGCCGCACGAACTCGTCGCAAACTTACCCGACGCCGGAATGTTTTGTACCCGATAAAGCTCACGGCCATCCAGCAGGTTTGCCGCTCTCAAGGGTTCCACCACCGACGCGTAAGACATCAGCGCAAAGCCGTCTATCAGGAGAAGGCCGACGCGGAAGCTGTTATCTTTATTCTCGATTTTGTCCATAATTTATAATAATACGTCTATTATGAAAAAGTATAGATGCATCATTCATGCGAAAAATACGGCATCGACGATTGAGGCGAAGTTTGATGCGCTATTCCGCATGGAAAATCTTGTGGGAAGGATTGACGGGCAATACCGGCTGGAAGCCAGCCTGGCGTGATCCCAATCCAAAGCCCGAATACGATGTCATCATCGTTGGTGGCGGTGGGCATGGTCTTGCAACCGCCTACTACCTGGCCAAGGAGTTTGGACAGCGCAATATCGCCGTTCTGGAAAAAGGCTGGGTAGGCTCAGGCAACGTCGGACGCAACACCACGATCATCCGCTCCAACTACATGCTGCCGGGCAATGAGCCTTTCTACGAGATGTCCATGAAGATGTGGGAGAACCTGGAACAGGAACTCAACTACAACGCTATGGTTTCGCAGCGCGGCGCTCTCTACCTCTTCCACAATGACTCCCAGCGTGACCTGTATGCCCGTCGCGGTAACGCCATGGAACTGGCAGGGGCCGACGCCGTGTTCCTCGACCAGGACGGTGTTCGCAAGCTTTACCCTTTTCTTGATTTCGACAACGCACGTTTCCCGATCCAGGGTGGCCTTATGCAGCCGCGCGCCGGCACGGCACGGCACGACGGCGTGGCCTGGGGTTACGCGCGAGGCGCCGATCAATACGGGGTAGACATCATCCAAAATTGCGAAGTCCTGGACTTTCAGATGGAAAATGGTGTCTGCAAGGGCGTGGAAACAAGCCGCGGCCCGATTCGGGCCGCCAAGACCGCCGTTTGCGTCGCCGGTTCGTCGAGCCGGGTCATGGCTAAAGCCGGCATGCGGCTACCTATCGAAAGCCATGTGTTGCAGGCTTTTGTTTCGGAAAGCCTCAAACCGACGATCCCGGGTGTGATTGCATTCGGCGCCGGACATTTTTATTTGTCGCAGTCGGATAAGGGCGGGCTCGTCTTCGGCGGCGATGTTGACGGTTACAACACCTATGCGCAGCGCGGCAGTTTACCCGTGGTGGAAGACGTCTGTGAAAGCGGTATGGCGCTCATGCCGATGATCGGCAGAGCCCGGCTGTTGCGAATGTGGGGTGGCGTGGTGGACATGTCAATGGACGGCTCGCCGTTTATAGACAAAACCCACATCGACGGTCTGTATTTCAACGGTGGTTGGTGCTATGGCGGCTTCAAGGCAACGCCGGCGTCGGGATACTGCTACGCGCACCTTATCGCCCGAGACAAGCCGCATCCGAACGCCGCCCAATACCGGCTCGACCGCTATCGGCGCGGTGCGCTGATTGACGAAAAAGGGGTCGGCGCCCAGCCGAACCTTCACTAAGGGAGGCGACGAGATGATTATCAACCATCCGCTGCTTGGCCCACGTGATGCTGCCGAGTTCACTTGCCTGGGTGATGCGGCATTGATCAACCGCCCCGATTGGCAGGCCGACGATGCAGCCGATCGATTCCACGACTACCTATATTTGCGCGACAACCCCGCTGGCGAACATCGTGAACTGTGGTTCCACGAACAGGGTGACCGGTCCTGGCTGGTGGTCACCCGCAATACACTCACCCACGAAATCTTAAAGGTTGAACTGGCCCGCGATGTGGCTTTGGCGGCCGGGAGAGACAAATGAGTGAACGCAATCGTATTGCCGGCGGCCTGATAGACCGCACGAAGAAACTGTCTTTCAGTTTCAACGGCCAGACATTATCCGGCTATAGCGGTGACACCCTCGCCTCAGCGCTGATTGCCAATGACCGCCGCCTGGTTGCCCGCTCGTTCAAGTATCACCGTCCGCGCGGCGTGTTTACCGCCGGGTCGGAAGAACCCAGCGCGCTGGTTCAGCTAGGTCACGGCGCTCACCAGGAACCCAACACGCGAGCTACCGTCGCCGAGCTTTTTGACGGTCTGCAAGCCAGCAGCGAAAACCATCATGGATCGCTTGAATTCGACCTGCTCGCCGTCAACGATTTTTTCGCGCCGTTCCTGTC
>JBPCWB010000283.1:0-6073 GCA_051009955.1 Hyphomicrobiaceae bacterium
GCGGCGCTCGTCGCCACGGACAGCCGCAGCTTCGTCTCCAATCTCGCGGTCGCGGAAAAGATCGTGGCGGAACTCGCCGAGTTCGACGTTGAGCCACTCGACTACGTCGATGCTGCCGGTATCAAGAAGCGCGCGCTCGTCGCACACAAGGGGCCGATGGGAGGGGGGCTCGCGTTCTCTGGTCACATGGACACGGTGCCGGAGACGGGTTGGCAAGAGGATCCCTGGTCGGGTCGGATCGAGGACGGACGCCTCCGAGGTTTGGGTAGTACCGATATGAAAGGGCCGCTCGCCGCCTGTATCGTCGCGGCTCGTCAGCTATCCGACAGCCTGCCGATCACGCTTCTCATCACTACGGATGAAGAGACCACGAAGCAGGGTGCTCGCATCATTTGCTCGGACTCTGATCTCGTCCGCCGTGCGCAACCGTCTGCCATACTCGTAGCGGAGCCGACCGGCATGGTTCCCGTGCGTGGCCATCGCAGCAGCATCAATTTCCTTGCTGTGGCGAAGGGTGTTCAGGCCCATAGCAGTACGGGCAGAGGAAGAAACGCCAATTGGGATCTTGTCTCCTTCCTGGCCGATATGAAAGCCATTAACGAACGGCTGCGGGGCGATCCTGCCTATCACGATCCTGCCTATGACCCGGTTTTCAGCGACTTCAACTGCGTGATCGACAATTATGGGGCGCCAGTGAATATGACGGTGCCGAAGGCCAGCGTTCAGATCAAGTTTCGCATCAGCGCTAACGTCGATCCGACGGACATCGTCTCCGCTGTGCATGCCTCGGCCGCTCGCGCCGGTCTTGACCTCACTGAAACACGAGAGGGCCTGCCGCCGGAAACACCGCTCGACCATTTCCTCATCCGGCTAAGCTCGGACATCACGGGCCATACAGCTGTGACGGCACCTTATGGTACCGATGCGTCTGAGCTTCAGGCCCTTGCGCCGTGCGTGATCATGGGTCCGGGCGACATAGCAAGGGCGCATTCCCCGGGCGAATTCATCGAGGTTGCCGAGTTGGTAGCCGCAGTTCCGAGGCTGATGGCGTTGGCTGAACGGATTGCTGCGGCGCGGTAGACCTTGCGGCCATATCGCCCTACGCGTCGGATTCAGCTAGCATGCAAACAGCGGGTGGCGATCGAGGCCACACGGTAAGACGCGGACGGCTTCCCGTGCGCAGTAGGATGAGCCCTGGTCCAAGGACATCGACGATGAAGGCACGCTCAGAGCATCTTGCCGGTGCCAGCTCGGCCGACAAGCCCAAGAGCAAAGCCCCCGTCCCGCGGTTGCCGCCCGAGCAACGTCGCGCGATGATTCTCGAACGGGCCATTGAGTTCTTCGCGGAGTATGGCCTGACGGCGCAGACGCGCGCGTTGGCCAACGCCTGCGGCGTTACTCAGCGTCTGCTTTATCGCTACTTTCCCTCCAAGGCCGCATTACTCTCCGAGGTGTACAAGAAGGGAATTCTACAACCCTTCCAAAAGGATTGGATCAAGCTTCTTAAGGATGAGAGCCGGCCCTTGGACGAGCGGCTCAACACATTCTATCACGACTATTTTCGGGAGGTGCTGACTCGGCGGTGGCTTCGCCTATTCCTGTATGCCTCGCTGGCCGACGCGCGCATGGCACCCGAGTACATCCGCTCCGTAATCATGGAAATGCTCGAGACTATTGTGCGCGTCACCGCTCGTGACCAGGGCGTCAATCTCCCACGCGATCCCGCGGTGCTGCACGAGATCGGCTGGGTGCTGCACGGCGCTGTCTCGCACCTCGCCATCCGTCGCCACCTCTATGAGGCAAGTCAAGGGTTGCCCGTTGAGCGCGTGATTGCACTGCACGTCCGCGCATTCGTGGCGAGCTTCCCCGATGTCGTGGCGGAAGCACGCGGCCAGCGAGCTCCATCGCGACAAGCTTGAACGGCGGCAAGCCGCTAAGTCGTCACTTTACGATTTAGCTGCCGCACGATACACTCCTTTGCTGAGGCCCGCTCCATGCTGGAGGCGAGACCTGCCGAGACGTCCGTAATTGGATAACGAAGGGAGTAGTGCCATGACCAACCGCCGCCTATTGAGCCGCCGGAGATTTCTCACTGCCTCCGCCGGCGTGACGGCTGCCGCAGCTATCGGGCGCGGCAGCGTCGGGCATGCAGCCGAGCCGATCCACTTTGCGACCTGGTCGGCCGCCGTGGACACCGTCAAGAGCCATATCTCGGCGTTTGAGGCCAAGACGGGTCTCAAGGTCGACTACTCCAACACGCCCTGGGCGCAGTATCGCGAGGCGCTCATCACCAAGTTCGTCGGCGGCGCGCCAATCGATACGCTGTGGGTCTCTGACAGCTGGCTACCAGAATGGGCCGAGGCCGGCTGGCTGAAGCCCGTTGACCAGTACAAGACGCTCATCGCCTACAATGACGACGTCAACAAATTCTGCGTCGACTCGATGTCCTATCAGGGCAAGCAGTATGGCATCACGTACTACACCGACTTCATGGGCTTCATCTACAACGAGGACATACTAACAAAGGCCGGGATCTCAAATCCGCCGGAGACGTGGTCTGAGCTCACTGAACAGGCAAAGATTATCAAGGACAAGAAGCTTGCCGAGCATCCTCTTCTGCTGTCGCTGGCGAAAGAGACTTGGCTTATCGAGTTCATGTCGGCTCTGGTGTTCTCCAATGGTGGCGCCTTCACCGACGATAAGGGCAATTCGGTCATGCAAGATCCTGCGAATGGCGCCGTCGCGACGCTGGCCTGGATTGTCGATGCCGTCAAGAAACACAACATCGTCTCGCCGTCATGCGTGGAGACGGGCGAGCTTGCGGGCCTGAAATCGTTCTCCGCCGGCCAGCACGCCTTCGGGCTCATCCCGAAGTACCGCTTGCGCACGCTCAACGATCCAAAACAGAGCGAGGTCGCCGGAAGCGCTAAGCTTGCGCTGATGCCGAAAGGCGACAAGGGTTCGCACGCTACCGTTGGGTGGATGCGCTTGTACGGCATGACTCCAAGAGCGCAGGCCAATGCGGAGCGAGCCGCCAACACCGTCAAGCTGATGGAATGGTTCGGCGGAAAGGCCGATGGGAAGTACACCTTCCAGAAGCTCCTATTCAATGACGTCGGGGCAGGATTCGGCGTCAAGTCGCTGTTTGAGGATCCCGAAATGCGCGCTGCCTACGCTGCCTATGGCGACGTCGACCTCATTGGTAAGCAGCAGGATTTGGCTCGCAAGAAGGACGTTGTGACGCCCTGGTTCGGCGAGTGGCAGGAGGTCAACGGTTCGGCCTGGCAAGAGGCGATTCTCGGAAAAAACTCGGCCGAGCAAGCCCTGAAGAAAGCCGCCACCAAGTGGACGGAGCTCAAGAGAAAGAGCTGATGGTCCATTGCGACAGGGACTGGCGCCGGCGTTGTGTCGGCCCGCTCGACAGCGAGGTCTCATGACGACAAGTGGCCAAATTGCCGGCCAAGCGCCGGAGGATGCGCCCGCGCGGCTGCCCCGCATCGGTTACGATCACAAAAACGCGGCATTGCTGCTGCTGCCCTTGGTGTTCGTGCTCTTTGTGGTGGCAGTTTTCCCGATCGTCTACTCATTCTACGTCAGCCTCTTCGACCTCAAGCTCACGCGTCCTCACCGCGTTCCTTTCGTCGGCCTCGACAATTATTTTACCGTCCTGACTGATCCGGTGTTCTGGGAGTCGGTGCAGCGCACTGTCGTCTTCTCCGTGATGAGTGTTGTCGCGATCTCCGTCATCGCGCTTCTCGTCGCTCTTCTGCTAAATGAGGATTTTCCCGGCCGACGTTTCCTCAGCGCAGTGCTCCTCATTCCGTGGGCGATCCCCTATGTCGCTAATGCCCTGATGTGGAAGTGGATCTACGATTCGAACTATGGTGCCCTGAACGGTATCCTATACCAACTCGACTTCATCAACACATACATGGTCTGGCTCGGCGACGCCGATAAGACGCTGCCGCTCATCGCCAATGCGTTCGTCTGGAAGGAGGTGCCGCTGGCCGTCATCCTGCTGCTCGTCGGTCTCAAGACCATCCCCGCCGATCTCTACGCTGCCGCGAAGGTCGACGGCGCCGGTGCTGTGCGCCGTTTCTTCCACGTCACCCTGCCCGCCCTGAAGCCGGCCTTCGCGCTCGTCCTCATTTACGAGGCAATGATGGCAATCCGCCATTTCGATCTGTTTTTCATACTGACCGAAGGCGGGCCCGGCAATGCCAGTGACGTGGTTGCTTGGCGCATCTATGTCGAGACCTTTCGAAACCTGTCGTTCGGAACGGGAGCGGCCATGTCCTACCTCCTGGCACTTGCGACTTTGGCGCTTGGCTATGTCATCATTCGCAATCTGGCGAAGAGGCTCTAGACATGGCCGATGATACAGTCTTGACTGCGCGCTCCGATCACCAACAGGCACAGTCAGCGTTGCGCAGGCGCGGCTTTGCTCGTCGCGCAGGTCTATTCCTGGCGTCGATAGTCTTTCTCGCCTACGTTCTCGCCCCGGTGGCCTGGCTTGTTTCCTCGTCGATCCAGACCGAGCGTGAGATCGTGTCCAAGCCGCCGCACTGGATCCCGCATGATCCCACACTGGAAAACTTCGCCGTTATCTTCGCGGCGCCCGAAAAGAAGGTCACTTACGAGACGCGACGGGCCGCCGATCCAGCGAGTGGTGGGTTCATTCCATCCACGGCCAAAAACTTGCTGCCGTCAATCGGCAACAGTCTGATCGTTGCCGTCAGTGTTGTCATTCTCAATCTCCTAGTCGGTATTCCCGCGGCGTATGCGCTTGCCAAAATTCGCTTTCGAGGCCGACAGGCCACGATTTATTCAGTTCTGACGACACGCGTGATCCCAGACATTGCGCTGGTAGTGCCGTTCTTCCTATTTATACGCAACCTCGGCCTCCTCGATACACTCACATCGCTAATCATCACTTATCTCGCGGTAACCGTCCCGTTCTCGGTGTTCATCCTCGTGAGCTATTTCGAATCGCTGCCTGACGAACTCGACAAGGCCGCCCGCGTCGACGGCTGTTCACGCCTGCAAACGCTTACTCGGATCTATCTGCCGCTGGCATTACCCTCAATCGTCGCCGTCATGCTGTTCGCGTTTCTGGCAAGTTGGAACGAGTTTCTGCTAGCCTTGATGTTCACCCAGACACCTGCATCGCAAACACTACCAATCATCGTCGCGTCCTTCACGTCCGACTTCACAATCAGCTTCTCATTCATCAACGCTGCCGGTGTCATTGCAATCGTCCCGCCCGTGATGCTCGCATTGGCGTTCCAGCGCTACATTGTGTCGGGACTGACGGCAGGCGCAGTAAAAGGTTGAGAAAAGGCCGCTGAACCATGGCGTCGATCACTTTCAAGGGAACCAAGAAACGCTTTGGCGACGTGTACGCTGTGCGGTCACTCGACCTACAAATTGCCGACAAGGAGTTCGTCGTCCTTCTAGGACCATCCGGTTGTGGCAAGTCGACGACACTGAATATGATCGCCGGTTTGGAGGATGCTTCAAGCGGCGAGATCTGGTTCGACAACCGCCTCGTGACGGCACTGCCACCGCACCAGCGCGACGTAGCGATGGTGTTCCAAAGTTACGCGCTCTATCCGCACAAGTCGGTCTACGAGAACATCGCTTTCGGCCTGCGTATGCGCAGAGTGCCGAACGACGAGATCGACCGGCGCGTGCGCGCTGCCGCCGAAAAGCTCGAGATCGCAACTCTCCTCGACCGGCGTCCGAACCAGCTATCAGGCGGCCAGCGACAGCGCGTTGCGCTTGGTCGTGCCATCGTGCGACAGCCCGCCATCTTCCTGATGGACGAGCCGCTGTCGAACCTCGACGCGACGCTACGCATATCCATGCGCGCCGAGATCAAGCGCCTGCACACCGACATGCGCACCACCTTCGTTTATGTCACTCACGATCAGGCCGAAGCCCTTACGCTCGCAGACCGCATTATCGTTATGCGCGATGGCCTTGTGCAACAGATCGGCACGCCCGATGAGATCTACGAGCATCCCGCCAACATGTTCGTGGCATCCTTCCTGGGCAACCCGCCAATCAACTA
>JBPCWB010000284.1:0-4885 GCA_051009955.1 Hyphomicrobiaceae bacterium
GTGAAGTTTGTCCGTGCCCGATACTGATCACCATCAGGGGTGACGCGTGTGCGCCCGACAATGTGGCAGTAGGTGTGCGGTTCGTAGACGTTGGCCGTGCGCAGCGCCAGTATGCGATCGCGCATCATGCCCTGGCTGTCACAGTACAGAATGCCGAGTGGGCGACCAGCCTCATGATTTTCCCGTGAAACGATCTTGTAGCTGCCGTCTTCGGTAAAAAAGTCTGGCCATCGCTCCAGCTCATCATCATCGATGGCGTGCCCGTAGTCAGTGATGAGATTGCCGACCATGGTCAGAACAGCCGGATCAACCGGCTGATTGCTCGTGTGATGTTTGCTCACTGTTCGTACCCTACGTCAGATCCATAATCCGCCGGTAGCCATCCCAGAAGCCGCGAATGGAAACTTCGGTGGCGCGGGAGTTCTCGCTGGATTCGACGTCACGTCCACCCATTTCGATGAACGAGCGGGCCTCCGACGAACCCTTGATGCCGCGTTGGACGAATTCATTGATGCAGCCATCCTCCAATGACACCAGCCCTGCCGATCCGGTCAGGTTGGCCTGGCGCAGACGCACGTCCGTCTGTTCGTCCGTGTCGCGCTCGTAGCCGAGGTAGAACCAGAACAGCTCGGTCTTGTCGACTCCGCGCGGTACGAAGAAACGGACGGCCAAGGAGTTCAACGTGAATTGTATGCCGAGCGTGGGAAAGATGGTTTGGATGGAGTGTGTGATGCCATCGTCGAATTCATCCCATGCCTCTAAGAGCTGTGGTCCTGCAAGCTTCGAGTCGTACTGTGCGGCATGCACGCCAGCCTGCTTATATTCGCTTGCCTCATCGAGCGTTGCACGTTTGGCGTAGCTGATGTGGTGCCACTTGTCCGGTGACAGGATGATTCCACCATCCATATCCAGGCGATTGACTTTGAATGTGGTGTAGAAGGTATGCAGCAGCGTCGCGTGATATGAATCACGAATGTTTTCGGCGTAGAGTTTCCAGTTGTTGTGAATGACTTGCGATTGCACGCCGAGCAACTTCAGCGGTCGGCCAAGGTTGCGCTTGACGAATTTCGCCATGTCCTCACCGAGATAGGTCTCGACAGGTGGAGTTGCTTCAGAGAACGTCGCAAAGACCAGGCCGCAAAACGTTTCGACCCTTAGCGGCTGCAAGCGATGCTTGAGTGGGTCGAAATCATCCGGCATGCCGCCCTGCCCCTTGACGCCATTGCGGAAGGCGACGCCTTTGAGCCGGCCGCGCAGGTCGTAGGACCAGGCGTGGTAGAGGCAGGTCAGGACTTTCGCGTTGCCAGTCTCATTGACGCAAACCAGCGCCCCCTTATGGGCACAGCGGTTGACGAGAACGTGGATGTCTCCGTTTTCGTCCCGTGTCGCGACCACCGGGATCTCGCCAACCCAGGACGTCTTGTAGTCACCCGGATCAGGGATATCGACAGCGAGGCAAATGAAGTTCCAGATCGGTCCACGGAAGATGCGTTCGTGTTCGCGTGCATAGATCTCGGGATCGGAATACACGCGATAGGGCACGCTGGTATAGCCGGGCGCGGGCCAGACCAGTGGCGTGTCGAGGGGCGCGGCAGTATCGGTTCGCATGGTGGTCTCGCTGATTTCGAGGGCGATGCCGTCATTTCAGCGGTTATCCGTTGAACAGGCAAGCACGGTTGTCCGCGGACGTGCCGGCCCAATGATCATACGGACAAGCTGCCTCCGGCATCGCGAAGCGACATGAAAGCCTTGAAACATGGAGCAAATTGTGGGCCGGACGCGCGAGCGCGCCATCGCGAGGGAGAATTTCAGTGTCCCGTCCCGGATGCACTGATCAGAAAGGCGATCCAAATTTGTAGAGGACCCCGAGCGAACCGCTAAACTGGTCTTCGGTTTCGATCACCGGGCTGTCGGCGGCATCGCCAACGAGGCGGCTGTACTGGCCGTAGAGACGGACAGACCAACGATCCGACATCTGAATGACGGAACCCAGTCCGATATGCACGTCCTTGATGCCGGCATCGGCATCAAATGCGGTGAGACTGGCCGTTGAGTTGATTGCCTGGGCGTCCGTGACGCCGAAATAGGACTGCATAAACTCGTCATCGGCATAGGACGCGCCGGCCCGCGCAATCAGCGTCAGCCTCGGTGACACCTGCTGCTCATAATCCACGCCGAAACGGAGTTGGCCGCCGTCGACGTCGCCTGTCACCGTCCGATGGTAGGAGACAACCAGCATGAGTGGCGGAAGGACCTTGAATCCGGCAAATGCACCGACGACAAGACCGCCATCGACATCGCCAAGGCCGCCAAGCAAATCGCCGTCGTCCTCTTCACGGTCAAACCGGTACCCGGCCAGTGGCCCGGCCGTGAACCTGTCGCCATTGAAGAGCTTGAAGCGGACGTCATCTGCGCCGCGAATATCGACCATTGACCCGACTGAGCCGAAGTCTGGCAAGACGTAGGGCAAGCCAAATACCTGGTATTCGTCCGAACCCTCGTATTTTGGGCTAACGGCGACGAAACCTCCGCCCTTCCAGCCCCGATCGCTGGCGATCGCGGATCCGTACGCCAACACTATCGCTAGGCCGGTCACGGCCGCGAGCAGATATCTCATGATCAGCATTCGGCTAATGCCTTGATTTGTATAAACTTGTTGACTCTTCTCTATACTGGATTCGCGGTCCCTCGCATAGCTACCCGCAGTTGTTGACTCAAGGAGGCACTGCCACTGTGTCGATTTGGCCCCAAAAGATTGCGCTCTGTTTGGCACGATCGGCCGCGGCCCGCACCTGCGATTTGCACGCTATGCACCGCTTTGATAATCAACCTGGCAGTGTTAAGACCGCTTTAATTGGGATGGGCCGGATGAGTGCGAATTCTGCTGGGGCAGAGAATGGGCAGCTAGTTGCCGGAGCAACGGGGGACTGGGAAGTCGTCGTTGGTCTCGAGGTCCATGCCCAGGTGAATTCCCGCGCGAAACTTTTCTCCGGCGCCTCGACGGAATTTGGTGGTGAGCCCAATAGCCACGTCTCTCTGGTTGATGCGGCGATGCCCGGCATGTTGCCGGTCATCAATGAGGAATGCGTGGCCCAAGCCGTCAGAACGGGCCTTGGCCTCAACGCCAAAATCAACAACCGATCGGTCTTTGATCGCAAGAACTACTTCTATCCCGATCTGCCGCAGGGCTATCAGATTTCCCAGTACAAGCAGCCGATCGTGGGGGAAGGCGAGATTGAAATCGAGGTCGACGGCACACACAAGTCAATTGGTATCGAGCGGCTGCATCTGGAGCAGGACGCAGGCAAGTCCATTCATGATATGCACCCGGACTATTCTTACGTGGACTTGAACCGGTCAGGTGTCGCGCTGATGGAGATCGTATCACGACCCGATCTGCGCTCGGCGAAGGAAGCGCAGGCCTATGTGACCAAGCTGCGTACCATTCTACGCTATCTGGGCACGTGCGACGGCGACATGGAAAAAGGCAATCTTCGTGCCGATGTCAATGTGTCTGTGCGCCGACCCGGTGACGACTATGGCACCCGGTGCGAGATCAAGAACGTCAATTCGATCCGTTTCATTGGTCAGGCCATTGAGGTGGAGGCGCGCCGTCAAATCGACATTCTGGAGGACGGTGGCGCGATCGATCAGGAAACGCGGTTGTTCGATCCGGACACCGGTGAAACGCGGTCGATGCGCTCGAAAGAAGAGGCTCACGACTACCGCTATTTCCCAGACCCTGACCTGCTGCCTCTGGAGCTGTCGCAAGACTATGTCGACGATCTGCGCTCCGGGCTGCCGGAGTTGCCGGATGTCAAGCTGCGGCGCTTGATCGATGACTACAAACTGTCGGGCTATGACGCTGGCGTGCTTGCAGCTGAGAAGGAAAGCGCCGATTACTTCGAAGCCGTGGCCAGAGGGCGCGATGGAAAGATCGCTGCCAACTGGGTGATAAACGAGGTCTTCGGGCGTCTCAACAAAGAGGGTCTGGAGATCGCCGACTCCCCGGTTTCCGCGGACCAGCTTGGCGGCATTCTTGACCTCATCGGCGCAAAAACGATCTCGGGCAAGATTGCCAAGGAGCTGTTCGAGATTGTCTGGAGTGAGGGCGGTGATCCGGCCGACATCGTCGAACAGCGCGGCATGAAGCAGGTGACGGATACCGGCGCCATCGAGGTAGCTGTTGATCAGGTAATCGCCGACAATCCCGCCCAAGTTGATAAGGTCGCAGGAAATCCCAAGCTCGCCGGCTGGTTTGTCGGGCAAGTCATGAAGGCAACTGGCGGTAAGGCAAATCCGCAGGCGGTCAACGAAATCGTAAGGCGCAAGCTCGGCGTCTCGTAACGAACGCGCCGGGGTGTCGGGTCGGGGGGCTCTAGGTCAATGTCGTTGGTTTCGTCGTTGCGTTCCGCTGTGCTGGACAGCCTGACCATCCCCGGTCTGCTGCTATTGATGCTCGTTGTCGGGCTATCCGGACAACCGTTGTCGGCACAGGAGACAGCGAACGGCTCCGAGGCTGGTCCGGCCAAGGCATGGAAGCTCGGAATCCTCGTCAGTTCAGACGCCGATCGTTGCTACAAGTCTGGCCTGGTCAAGGCCATTCGAAGCTTTGCCGAGCGGGAAATCTCGCAGATCAATGGCAATGGCGGAATCGCCGGGCGATCGGTCGAACTGCAAGTCTTCGACGACTACGAAGACAAGAACCAGACGCTGGCGCATATGAAGACCGCGCTTGCTGATCCCAGCATGATCGGCGTCGTGGGCATTGGCAGTTCGACACGTGGGCATTTCGTTTTCGACTTGCTGAAGCAGCAGGTCAGAGACAACGGCATGCCGATCGTGACTGATATTTCGCTCAGCCAAATCTATGCACCGTTCCCGA
>JBPCWB010000285.1:0-4384 GCA_051009955.1 Hyphomicrobiaceae bacterium
TAAAAGGCTGAGAGAACCAGGCGCGCCACGTGCGGGTTTTGACTGGTTGTATAGAGCGTGTGATGCTCTTCGATTTCGTCATAGACCGCCAATGCCGCTCGCGGTTCCATGGCATTCGGGACAAGCCGGTTATTGCTCAGCTCCAGCGTCGTGACGTGTGCCGCTCCCGATATTGCCGTGTCGGCCGCCGCCGCGTCGCCGATCTCCCAATCGTAGATCAGATTGCCCGGTGCATTTTCGTGAATTTGCGGTGCGCCGCTCTCAAGCGCCTTGACAGCATCGACGACGACTGGAAGCTCGTCGTAATCAACAGTCACCGCTTCGGCGGCGGATTTGGCCTGCGCCTTGGTCTCAGCGATCACGACTGCGACAGCATCGCCGACATAGCGCACTTTGTCGGTCGCCAACGCCGACCACGCGCCCATGTTCATAGGCGAGCCGTCCTTGGAATGGATCATCCATCCGCAGATCAGATTACCGACGCCATCACCCGTCAGTTGCTGGCCATCAAGTACAGCGACCACCCCCGGCATGCCTTCTGCCGCTGACTTGTCGATCGATTTGACCGTGGCGTGGGCATGCTCGCTGCGCACAAATACTGCATGATGCATCCCCTCCACCTTGAAGTCGTCCGTATAGCGGCCCTTGCCGGTGATGAAGCGCTTGTCTTCCTTGCGTTCGACGCGAGCGCCAATTCCTGAAGCAGACATCTTTGTTACCTCCGCATGTACGGGTCGGTTTGGATCCGATCTCCGTAACAAGTCATATTGCGACGAGAGTGAGCAGGCGTTCGCGGTTATTCAGCAGCTTGCGGCGCGCGCATTTTTTCGGCGGCCAGCTGGATCGCTTTCACGATGTTGTGGTAGCCCGTGCAGCGGCAGATGTTGCCCTTCAGCCAGGTGCGGATTTCGCCTTCGGTGGGGTTAGGGTTGGTTTGCAGGAGATCGACCGCCGACATAATCATGCCCGGCGTGCAAAAGCCGCACTGCAAACCATGTGCCTCGCGGAAGGCCACCTGCATCGGATGCAAATTGTCGCCATCTGCCAGGCCTTCGATTGTCGTGACCTTGGACCCATTGGCCTGGTGCGCAAGCACTGTACAGCTTTTGGCTGACTTTCCGTCCATCAGGACGACGCAAGCGCCGCATTGGCTGGTATCGCAGCCGACATGCGTTCCCGTTAGTCGCTGGCCTTCACGCAAGAAGTCCACCAACAGCGTATTCGGTGCGACATCGGCGGACACCGATTTGCCGTTCACCTCGATTGTCACCTGAGCCATGCACGTCCTCCCTTATGGCACGAGTTATGTCACGCCAAACTGGCGCTTTTTCTACGGATTGGAAATAACGCAAGAATTCGCCTGGAATGTTGGACTATTGGGAAGTGTTGCGTCAACCGCGGAAGTCGCGAATTGCTCCCTGATACGAGTTAGCCAAGCGACGTAGCCAGGAAACTCCTCCGCATTCTCAAATTGCCGACCAGCAATAACTTGTCGAAAGTCATACAGCATGCTGTATATAAGGCTGGCGCTCGTTTGCTGACCTGCGGAAACCAACAATGATAGCATTAGATACAACCGCTTTGGAGAACCACTTCAACGCTCTTGCGACCGGCCTACCAGCGCGCCTCGCATTGCGGACCGCATTGCGGGTCATGCCCATCCTGTCCGCACGCGACTCGAACATCGACGAAGCGTTCGAATACTGGCCCAAGTCGGACCACGCACGGCATATGTTTGCACTATTCCGCGCATGCGCGGTGGCCTCGTGTGTCAACGCATCACCGCGGAACGGCGAGACGGCGATTGCCTTTCCGGTCGCGGCGAAACAGTCGGCAGCGGCCATTTATGCGGCCGAGTCCGCGGCCTCAGCCGCGATCACGAAATCAGCCAGCTGCGTCGGTTTTGCGATCGCGTTTTCTGCCTCGTCTTCGATCATACTGACCAGCGCCGGCGGCGCCGCCGCCTTCGCCATCGACAATGCCGTGGAAGCGGCAACACCGTTCCTTTCGACAGCCTACACCGCATTCACACACGATCTGGCATTGCTCAATCAGCTCTCCTTGGAGAGTGAAACCGGCGACGACCCGAGTGTCGACATGAAACCGCAGCAGGTGCTGTCGATGCTTCATGAGTTGCGCGGGGCGCCGCTGTGGGCCGGCGGCATTCCCGACGAAGCGCAAGATCACTGGACCAGACTCCAAGATGACCTGATCAATCTTGACGCCGGCTTCACTACTTGGATCGACTGGTATCGCGACCAGCTTGAGGGGCATAAGAGCCGACTGGAATGGGAGCGCAATTGTTTGATGCTCGCAGAACGCCAACTGAGCTGGCCGGTGGCGCGTCTAAACGAACATCTGGATGCGCCGGAAGCCGCCACGACCGCCCAGGACGAAACCGCCCCCGACACGTCACTGCAAACATTGCCAGTCGATTCTTCCCGTCCGTCCGTGCGGACCCTTACCGACCCGCCGCAACCTCCGAGAACAGCAGGATCAGACCTTGCCGACCATGCCACGTTGCCTGACTTGCTCTCCGCGATGCGCTTCATTCTGACGTCGCTGGCGCACGAGGCGGCCAACGCCAACGTCGAACCCTGTGCGGTTCACCTTATTGACCGCATCGCTGGCTTGATCCCACGCGAGCGACCGACGGCCGTCGATCTCTTTTTGCTCAGCCATGCCCATCTTGTGCTGCTCGGATACGAGAAGGATATCGATGACAAGTGGCCTCGTGTTCTGGCGCACAAACTCAGTGCGACCACACTCATGCTTGGGCAGCTCATTGCACTGTTTCCATCCTGGCGCGCCGCCGTCAACCATGATGGTCGTGGTCTTTCGACGGCATCCGACGAACCTTTGGCAGACGCCACCGACATTTGGAATCGCCAGCTCAGAAATGCCATCAAGGAGGCGGAGTCGGACGCTGCCGAGGCCCAAGCGCTTGGGCGTGCGGCTGCAAGTCCCAAGGGCCCCGAGGTGCCCCGCCAGCCCGACCGCAGCGGTTGTCCGCAGCTCGCGACTGCGCACGATGGCCCGAATGACTAACGCAATTGCGTTATCCCATCATTGATCGTTGAACACATGCGGCAGTCAGCGGTTGACCACACTCACGTGACGCTGTGAGATGGATCAGTCTCCGGTAGGCTTCTGCATGGACACGGGACGAATGCAACATCCCATGGCCCGCACGCCCTTACTCTGAATGCAGCGTGCCCAAGTACAGCACGAGGGAACACTTGCAGCCATGTCACACCCAGCCAAGTCACACCCAGCCGTCGCGACCTTGGTCTCCGAGATCAAGACCGTTCTCGCCAGCACCCACAATGCACGCGATATCACCGATCGCGTCGCAGCTTTGGCGCAGCCGCTCGCGACCGATCGCGATTGGATCGAGCCCCGATGCCATGCGACGGACGAGTCGCAGGGCATTGGCATCACGATCCTTCACGCGGAACCTGACAATACATTGCTGATCGAGACTGTTTGCTGGCAGGCGGGCCGAGGCGTCGCACCGCACGATCATCAAACCTGGGGTGTCGTCGTCGGACTCGAAGGGGAGGAAACCAACGTGACGTGGCGCCGCCTCGACGACGGCTCGCAAGATGGTCACGCCTCGCTCGAACCGTCCGACGAAATCGTGGTGCGCTCCGGCGACATCGTTCAGCTGCTGCCCACCGACATCCACAGTGTGCGTAACGACGGCAAAACCAATTCGATGTCGCTGCATATTTACGGCCGCGATCTGGCCACCGTTGACCGGTCGGAGTTCGACCCGATCAACAAGACACAGCGGCCGTGCCCCCGACGCATTCGGCGTTAGTTCATCGCTGATACAAGGAACACCAAGACCTTTCCGATCGAAATCCGGCCCCACGTCGGACCCTGGTAACCGATTGCCGCAGCAGGACCTGATCATGACCAAATCCGTCGACTTCTATTATGACTACGGCAGCCCGACAGCCTACCTCGCTTGGACGCAAATTCCTGGTGTCTGCGCCCGCCAGGGCGCGAAATTGAACTATCGACCAATCCTGCTCGGCGGAATCTTCAAAGCCGCGGACAATCAGTCCCCGGTGATGGTCAAATTGAAGGGCAAATGGTTGTTCGAAGATATCGCCAGGTATGCCAAACACTACAGCGTGCCCTATGCGGTGAATCCGCATTTCATCGTCAACACCATGGCTGCGATGCGCGGAGCTATGTGGGCCAAGGCCGCTGGCCGGCTCGAGGACTATAATGCCGCCATGTTTCGCGCCATGTGGGTCGACCAGAAAGACATCTCACAGACCGATATTCTTCAAGAGGTGGTCGCCAGTGCTGGACTCGACGCAGTGGCGATGGCTGAGGCCATCCAGCAGCAAGAGGTCAAACAGGCCCTGAT
>JBPCWB010000286.1:0-8388 GCA_051009955.1 Hyphomicrobiaceae bacterium
AGCACGCCGGAATTGAACGGGCCGCCGAGCACGACCGCAATATCCTTCTTTTCGCAATGGGGCAGGAGTCCCGCCAGTGCACTCTGATCAAGCAGGGTGTAGCGTCCAGCCAGAAGGATGCAGTCAATGTCCGTTTGACGTGCGAAACGAAGGCTCATTTCCGTTTCATTGAGACCGACACCGATGGCCTTGACCATGCCGTCTTTGCGGAGCGCCTGTAAATATGGGTAACAGCCAGCCATCGCTTCCTCAAAACGATGCTCAGCTACGTCCCTGCTTCCATGGGTGAAGACATCGACATCATGAATGTAGACGATGTCGATCTCAGGGATTCCGAGGCGCATCATTGACTGCTCCATGGACCTCTCTGCACCAGCAGCGCTGTAGTCAAAACGGGCGGCAAACGCCAAGCCGCCGACACGCATGCCTTCGGGTGGATTGGTTCGATCATAAGGCTCCAGAACACGGCCTACTTTCGTGGACAGGACAAAACTGCCACGCGGCAAATCGCGAAGCACGTGGCCGAGCCGCAGCTCACTTCGGCCATAGCCGTAGAAGGGAGCGGTATCGAAATATCGTTGGCCACCGTCCAATGCAGCACGAATTGTCCGGCTTGCCTGCTGCTCCGAAATTTTCCCCCGAAACCCGCCAAGGGGAGCCCCACCGAATCCCATCTCCGTGATCGAGACCCCGGTCTGTCCGATCTTGCGCGTCGCGAGTGATTTTGTGATCTTTAACCCCCGTCTGCCCGCATCGCTGAAAGGAATTCGACGACACTGATCGAGAAAATATTGTTAAAATTTTACTTAAGTTCTCAGATGAATTGCCAGATGGGTGCATATGTGTCAATATCGATAAGACTATGAATCTCTTTGTCCGGGCCGCAGAAATCAGCTTCTGATCCGGAAAAACGTCTGATCGGAGACGAGTGTGACCACTGCGCATTTGCGCCGCGAATATGACGACAAGACCGAAAGCACCCCGACCGGCCGCAGCAAACCGGTTCTCCGAGACGTCGCTTACGGCCGAATCATGGAACTGCTTCTGAACGGTCAGTTGAAACCGGGCCTGCTTGTTTCCCAACGCGAGCTCTGTGAGCGGACCGATACGTCGATCGGCGCTATGCGCGAAGCGTTAAAGCGCCTTGAAGCAGAGGCTGTTGTTTCATTGATTCCGCAACGCGGCGTCATGGTGCGCGAACTCAATCATAAGGAAATCAATGACGCATACCAGCTTCGAGAACTAATAGAGATTCCGGCGATCCGCCATTATTGCGAACAGGTGGACCAGAAACTGATTGCTGAAATCAAGGCGCAGACCGAGGAAATAATTGAACGTCGCCCAGCGACATCTGAGGAAAACCAGAAGAATGTGCGGGACCGAATGGGAATTGATGAACGGCTGCATTTCGTCATTATCCGTTCGCTCGGCAATCGGGTTATCGAAGCCGTCTATGAGAAGCTATCGAACCAGCTTCGGCTGAGCCGGCTCAGTGTACAGCCGCGCTTCTCCGATACGCTACCAGCCATGACCGAACACCTAAGGATTATCGCTGCGTTGGAGGCGTGTGACGCCGACAAAGCAACCGAAGCCATGAAAGACCATCTGGATGCGTCGAGGCGAAGGGCGCTCGGATTGATATAGGTGCACTTCAAATCCGCAGAATGAGCGCTGCAGGATTCGAGCAGGAAGCTCCAATTCGCAGAAGACAAACGTGTAACATTGCAAGGGAGTTGAATATGCTAAGAAAGCTAGCACTTAAGACGGCAGCTGCCGCGCTGATCGCCGGGTTTGCGGCGGCGCCGCAACTGCTCGTTGTGTCGGGCAAGGCCTGGGCGGACTATCCTGAGAAGCCGATCAAGGTGATCGTTGGATTCAAGCCCGGCGGTCGCACCGATACAGTGGCGCGCTTGATGGCGAAGGAGATCAATGATCGGAAATTGCTGCCGCAGCCGCTGGTCGTCGTCAATGTGCCGGGCGCAGGTTCGACAATCGCTGGCCGGCAGGCTCATGATGCAAAGCCAGACGGTTATACGTTGATCCACTGGCATCACCAGATGCTGATCGCCATTGCAATGGGAACGTTCAATTATAGTCCGGACGATTTTGAATCGATCGGCTTCACCGGCGGCGGCAGCCCAATCTGGGCGGTTCAGACGTCTTCACCGTACAAGACCTGGTCAGACCTTGAAGCCAAGCTGAAGGCGAAACCAAAGGGTTTGGTGGAGACGATCGGTATCGGCACGATACCGCATTTCGTCGGCGCGCTACTTGCCGATGCTGCCGGATTCCAAACCCGCAAAGTTGCTGCCAGCAGTGGTGCGGACCGCAGCAAAGCCCTGCTTGGCGGGCATGCCGATATCGCGCTGTTCTCCGCTGCCGAATACATCAAATGGCGGGAAGCCGGTATGCGGGCGCTCATTTTCTTCGGCCCGAACAGGGTTGAAAAAATCAAGGAAGTGCCGACCGCACGCGAACTCGGATATGAAGTGACATGGGCCAATCCGAATTGGTGGCTGGCGCCCAAAGGCACGCCGCAAGACCGTATCGACGTAATCGCCAACGCGTTTAAGAAGATCATGGCTGATCCGAAGATCCAGACCTGGTTCTCAGACCGCGTGCTTGACCCGTATTGGACGGACGGGCCGCAGGCCAAAAAAGAATCCAACGCGCTTCTCGTAAAGCTCAAGGCGGCAGCTGCGAACATCAAGAAGTAGGGCGGAACTACGATCGCTCTAGTGACGACGGATGCGCCGTTTAGCGGCGCATTCGTAAGTCGGCTCTAGACACGAAATACCAACCTGCTGCCTGACAGGCCAATGACCAATCAATCCGCCAGACCGATTGCCGACATGGTATTGTCGGTAATCGTCGTTGTTGTTGCAATCGCGATCTATTTGGAATCGCTCGGACTGCCACCGGCGCATTGGGAGCCGCTGGGGTCGGCGGCCCTGCCACAGGCATTGTGTCTGTGCATGTCCTTCTTTGCGGTGATCATTTTCATCCGCGCCGCACTGACGTTGCGGGCGCAAAAGACTGTCGTCAACGCTGCCGCATGTGCCGGCGAGCAAGCCGTTGGCGAACAGGACTTCCAGCGACGGCCTTGGGCGGCGGCCGCAATGTTCGTCATGCTCGCTGCCTATGTCGCAGTGATGCATGCCGGGCTGCTCGGATTCGTCGAAGCAACATTTATTTTCCTGGTTAGTGTCTGTCTGCTCTTCACCAAGGGCAACCGGAAACACATTCCGTGGATCGTCCTATTTGCGTTGGTCATTGCAATTGGCAACTACGTGATTTTCACCAAGTTTCTCTACATCGATCTACCGGAAACCAGCTGGCTCTAGGCATTTGCGATGGATCCACTACTGAGTTCGTTTACCCAACTGCTGCAGCCCTGGCCGCTTATGCTGCTCGCGATCGGCGTCGGCCTTGGCATCGTCGTTGGCGCGATTCCCGGTTTGACTGCGACGATGCTGATCGCCCTCACGTTGCCGTTGACATTCTACATGCAGAGTGTCGATGCCATAACGCTGCTGGTCGGGATGTATGTCGGCGGGATATCGGGTGGTTTGATTACGGCGACACTGCTGCGCATGCCGGGAACGCCAGCGTCGATCATGACCACTTTCGATGGGTTTCCCTTAGCGCGCAAGGGGCAGCCAGGCCGCGCTCTAGGCCTCGGTATCATGGCGTCTTTCATAGGCGGGTTGATTTCTTGGTGTTTCCTCGCCGGGCTGTCGCCGCCACTTGCCAAGCTGGCATTGAAGTTCGGGCCATGGGAATACTTTACGATGGTGCTGATGGCCCTGGTCATGATGGCCTCACTGAGCCAGGGATCGATGGTGAAAGGGCTGCTTGCCGGTTGCCTAGGTGTTGTTTTTGCCATGCCGGGCATGGACCCATCATTGGGACAGATGCGGCTGACCTTCGGGTTTCACGATCTCGACGCCGGATTGAAACTGCTACCGGTCCTGATTGGCGCGTTCGCCATCAGCCAGATCATCAAGGATGCCGTCGAGGTTGAATGGAAACCGAAAATGCCGACGGTCAGTACCAAGGCACTGGCCATCGGATTCGGTGACTTCGCCCGGCACAGTAGCAATATGGTTCGCTCTTCCGTTATTGGAACCTGGGTCGGACTCTTGCCCGGCATCGGCGCGAACATTGCAGCCATGCTCGCCTACACAACGTCGAAGAACCTGTCCAAAGAACCTGAGAAGTTCGGTACCGGACATGAGCCAGGTATTATTTCGGCAGAAACAGCCAACAACGCGTCGGTTGGCGGAGCAATGATCCCGCTGATCACTATGGGCATCCCGGGCAGTGTCGTTGACGCGATTCTCCTTGGCGCCTTGATCATCCACAACATGCAACCGGGCCCGCTGCTTTTCACCACCAATCCGGAAGTCGCCTATGGCTTTATCACCTCCTATCTGATCGCCAATTTCATCATGCTGGCCTTCATGGTTGCGGCCGTCTCTTATATCGCCAAGGTGATGTATATCCCGAAGGCCTACTTGCTTTCGGCAGTTCTGGTTTTCTGTGTCCTTGGCACGTTTGCACTTGGCAACCGCTACTTCGACGTTTGGGTCATGCTGGCCTTTGGATTGATCGGCTTCGGGCTAGAATATTGCAGGGTTCCACTCGGACCATTTGTCATCGGATTCGTGCTGTCACCGATTGCGGAAGAACAACTGCGATCTGGCCTGATGATGTCGGAAGGCAGCTTCCTTGATCTCTTCAGCCGCCCGGTTGCGACGACATTCGTCATCGTTTCCGTTTTGTCACTGCTCTGGCCCTTCTACCAAGAGCACCTGGCCCGCAAGCAGCAGAAGCGCATTGAGGCGCGGCTCGCCGATCGGGGGGGCAACTCCCGAGCTAGCACGTAGCGGCGGTTCAATCATCGTGATTACATCGGAGCGATCCGCCGCGACCCGACATCTGTCGTTAGCAAAACATGGGAATCGAAACTGGCATAGATCAGCTCGGCGCGAAGTTCTGCATGAGCCGGATCGTCCCACAGATTATTGAATTCCCACGGATCTTCTTCCAGGTCATAAAGCTCACCAAGGCCGTGCCCGTGATAGACCGTCAGCTTATGGCGCCTGTTCCGGTACATCGTCGCGAAGGTTCCCGTCCCGCCGGTAAATTGCGTGTCCAGCGCGTCGAAATATTCCGACCGGACGAACTCGCGGTGAGTATCTGTGGCCTCGTTGCCCGTAAGAATGGGTCGTAACGACTGGCCCTGCTGGTATTCCGGCTGCGGTACGCCGGCAATATCGAGGATCGTCGCCGTCATATCGATAAGTTCGACCAACGCGTCACTGCGCACGTCGCTGATAAACTGCCCTGGCCAAGCGAAGATCAGCGGCACGCGCACCAGGCCTTCGTAGAACCGGCAGCCCTTTTGCAGCAGACCGTGATCGCCGAGGGATTCCCCGTGATCACTCAAAAAGATTATGACGGTGTTGCCGCGCTGACCGGACTCGTCGAGGGCGGTGAGGATCCGCGCAAACTGGTCGTCGATCTGATTGATCATTGCGTAATAGTTGGCTTGCTGGCGCTTGGCGTCATGGCCTTCCGGCGGCAGCACTTTGCCTTGAAAATCGACGTTCGCCAGCCTTTCCTGCTGTTCGATATCGGACGGTCGGAAATACGGGCCGGGCATCTCGTCGGGATTGAAGCGTTCGGCGTAGGACCGCGGTGGGATGAACGGCGGGTGCGGATCACAGATGTTGACGTTGAGCAACCACGGCGCCTGGTGCTCTTGAGAAATAAACTCGATAGCGCGATCGCTGGCCCAGGTGGTCTGGTGAAACTCGGTCGGCACGCGGTCGTTGCTGGCCCGCATCGCGTCGAGATTACCGCCGCGCTCTCTCACCCAGTCGGCATAATCATGGCCTTCCGCCCAGTCGTCCCGCGGTGCGTGGGAGAACTTCCAGTACGAGAAACCGTCATCAATTCGCGGCTCAGTTCGACGACCGGAACTTTGCAGGTGGAATTTGCCGATCAGCCCGCACGTGTAGCCGCTGTCGGCGATCAATTTGGTGATGACCGGCGGTTGGTCGGGAAAGGTTTCGTTACCATTGCGGGTATTGTGGACACGGGAGGGATAAAGTCCTGTCATGAAACTCGACCTGCTCGGCGTGCAGATCGGGCTTTGACAGTAGGCATGCGTGAATGCCACGCCGCCCGTAACCAGCCCGTCGATTATCGGCGTGACGACATGGGGATTGCCCAGTGCGCCAATCGTATCGAAGCGCTGCTGGTCGGTGCAGTACCAGAGAATGTTTGGCCGTTGCTGAGTCATATCTTGAGCCTCTGATTGGCAGTGCCCCAAAGCCATCCTTTTGATTGGAGGTCATAGCGCCAATAGTCAACATGACCCGCATCACGACCGTCCGTTAGGGCCGTTCTGAGACATCGGTGATGCGCAGGCTAATGTCCAAATCGGCGTGGGAAGTGGAGTTGAACGGAATGAACATACTTAAAGTATTGCGACGCGCATGAAAATCCGCGGCTTGATCACAGCGGACTTGGTGTGCGGTAGATGTGCCTGTTGTGCTGGGCGCACCGGTAAACCGATCGTCAACGCTGTACCAATGTAGTTTCGTCCACTTTGCTGACGTTTAGCTCTTGCTAACTCTGGAGCAGACCGCCTCACTTCCTGATGTCTGCTTCCATTTGAAGATGGTGCGTCGTCTACTCAAGGCGCACATTTCAACGGTTGGCTCACGGCCGACGTTCAACAACGGCATCTGGTCGCTTTTTCGCTGCTGGCGATCAGCAATGAGTATGACGATGCTCCGCGCAGCGACAATCGAAGGCACGCGGTGATAGTTTTCATGCCATGGTTCAGCCGCTTCCAGCAGCAATAAAGCTCAAGCACAAATCGCCGAACTTTGGCCAGTGCATTTGATTCTTCCACGAGTCTGTACGCCCTGCGCTGCCACTATCTCCTTCCCCCCAAGACTTGATGGAAATATTCCGGCGCGCCGATCTGGCCGCCCTTTGAGGCGGCCTGCAGTCCGTCAAAAGTCGGATTGTCCGAAGACGCCAGGCAAAGTGGCGCCGCCGGGGCAATTGGCATTAAGAGTTCCAGCGAATGAATATCCAGTTGGCGCAACGCGTAACTACAGGTATCGCCTCCGGCGACGCAGACCCTGCCGATGCCAGTCTCCTCAAGCAGCGCGCGAAGGATCAGACCCTGCTGCGTGGCAATCATCTTGCCGGTTTCGCTTTGATCGATGCCCAGCTCCCGCACCCTGCCCACGGTCTTCTTGATGATCGGGTCGTCCGGACCCATTGTGGCGTAGAGCAGTGGGTTCCGGCCCTCGCTAAGATGTGCCAGCGACTCTCTTGTCGCCCTGTTGCGTTCTTCTTCCGCCGATGCCTTATCCACCAGCCGGTCCGTATTGAGTGCAACGCCACCGAACCCGTGTGCGAGGGCATATTTGATCTGCTCGGCCGTATTGGCTGCGGCACTCCCGGAAACAACAATCATCTTTTCTACTGGTCCGATCGGCGGAAACTCCGGCGGTTCTCCGACCAGCCCGACGGCTTGCCAGTACCGCGCCATCGCGTACTCAAATCCGGAAGAGCCGATTGCGAAAATTGTTCCCTTTTCGGATTTCTCGTGCAGCAATTGGCCAATGTCGAAAAGGTGCTTGTCGTTAAGCGTATCAAACAGAACGATATCTGCTCCAGCCGCCAGACATTGGTCGAAACGTTCCGAAATGGCTTGCTGTGATTCCTCCATGTGGACCAAGTCGATCAGCGCTACTGACTTGTCCGACATTTTCGAGAAGTGGACCCTGATGTCGCCCTCGTCCATCGGTGTGATTGGATGCTTGCTCATCACTGGATGGCGGTCGAGCCGGAACCGCTCGTCGCCATATATGGTGAAGTGATTGCCGAATGCGATATAGCGGCCGAGCAATGGAATGCCCTGCACAATGACGCCGCTCGCCGGTGTGATGACGTCGAAGGCGATGTCTGCTGCGCGCCCGATGCTGCCGATCTGGGGGGATGAATCGAACGTCGCGCACACCTTGTAATGGATCAGCCGAGGATTGAGGCCGTTCAAAAGCCTAAGCTGGTCTGGAAGTTCGCCGTCCATCTGCGCCGGTGTCATCGTACGACTTGTGCCGGAAATCCCAACCGCCTGAAGGCTTTGCAGTTGCTCTTTTAAGCGCTCTTCCGTCGGATGCCCGAGGAATAGCGCCGTCCGGACGCCGTTGACCGTCAGCGCCTCCATGGCGTCAGCGGATCCTGTAAAATCGTCGCCGTAAAAGGCCATCAGCAGCGGATTCATCGTCGCCTCGATCAGCTTTGTTTATGTCCAGGTGCGGCCCAGTGCATCGTCCATTGCCTGCAACTGGGCATCCG
>JBPCWB010000287.1:0-6652 GCA_051009955.1 Hyphomicrobiaceae bacterium
GTTCTGCGTCAGCGCCAGATCGGCCTCATCCATCACGAAATGCGAGTCGACCGCGGCATCGGACCAGACCACGATCGCCGCCGCCGCATCGCGGATCGCGCTCTGGATGTCCTTGCGGAACTGTCGCCCGGCGAGGATATCGCGGTCCCAGGCGACACTGATGCCGGTCTGGCGCAGATCGTCGACCAGCTGCGCGACCGAGGCGCCGTCACTGTGGGCATAGGCAATAAAGACGTCGGCGGCGGCCGTCGGCCCCGGTCCCGTCCCGACCCCGTTGGTTCGACCTGGCGCGGCCGGCTGCGTGCGGGCACGCGGCGTGGCGGCCCGGCGGTTCTTTTTCGATGTGACGGCGGCGGCCTGAATGGCAGCGCGGCGGCGCGCTGCGCCGTCACCGCGGGATGTCCCGCCACCGTTTGTCGTGGCATCGTTGGCCATGTCGTCCTCCGGCATACGCAACAACGGGCGAAGAGCGATCAAGCGATGGGTTTCTCGCCATAGCGGACAAACAGCAGGTTCAAGGCCTCGATGCCGAGGTCCTGAACGGTCTTGCCGTTTTCGCGGGCGATGGTGTCCAGCACGTCTTTCGCAAGCGGATGCATGTAAATCGCAATGCCCTTGCGCTGCTTGCGGTCCTTGCCGATGGGGTAGCGCTCCGCCGGCATTTGCGGTTTCGCCAAGCGCCGTTTAACGCCGGAACGCGCACTGATGGCGGCCTTGCGATCGGCGGCGGCCGACGAGCGGCCGGACTGTTTGCCCGCGGTCATCTCGGTCATACTTTTACGCGACCTCTTGCTCGGGTGATCTTCTGCTCGAACGCGCAGAGCTGATCAAAGATTTCACGAATGGTGTTGGCTGAACGGCGGCGCGGTGCCGCCTCGACGATGCCCTGGCCCATGCGCAGCGACTCCGCAAAGTCGACCTGGTCCTCCAGCGACGTGGCCAGCAGTTCGACGCCGAAATCCTCGATCGCGATGCGCCGGATCTCGACGCGCGCGTCCTTGTCCTTGCTCGGGGCATTGAGAATGACGACGGCCTTGTCCAGCGCCTTGATGCGCTCGAGATAGTCGAGAGTGTCGGACAGCGAGAACTGATCGGTGAGATTGGAGCGGGTCGGCACGATGACGATGTCGGAGGCGGCCGCGGTATAGATCATGGTGCGGTCGACCGCCGGCGGCGTGTCGATCAGCACCAGATCGGTGCCGGTCTCCTCCGCCGCCTCGAGCATCGGATCGAGATTGAGCGCGTCGCCGTGAACGACGGTCGGCTCGACGACGTCCTGGCGGGCCTCGCGCAATTCCGACCATTGCTCGGCCGAGCGTTGCGGATCGAGGTCCAGAACCGAGACGGCGAGGCCCTTGCTGACGGCCAGAACCGAGAGCTGAAGAACCAGCGTCGTCTTTCCGCAGCCGCCCTTCTGAGAGACAAATCCCCACTTGCGCATGCTGGTTTTTGCGGTCGTCACAACGATCACCCAGGTTGAAATTGCTAGCACTGCTAGCAGTGCTAGCAGCTGCCCTAGTGTTAACGATTGGAGGTTCCATGCGCAAGTCGAGAGCGGGCGAAAACATGCGTTCGCACCCGACTTTGTGGTGGAGATGCGGAATATGGTTAACGGATTGGAGGTGTACGCAGCCGCGCAACGACGGCCGCCGAACCACGCTCAGCGTGTTCGAAAGGGCCGATTGATGGCGCGCTAACCGTTCCCCTGTCGCGGCGGCAGCGACAGGCCCTGGGCGCTGGCCGCCCGGGCCGCGAACGCTTCCGTCTGGGCAAAGGCATTTTGCAGGGCGGTATGGCCCTCGGATGCCGAGATTGCCTCGAACTGCGCGGCAACCGATTCCGGTGAATTCTCCTCGCCGGCGAGGTAAATCCCCGGGGTCTCATAGATCATGGTGCGCGCGAAACAGCCGGCGCCGGCGGCCAGAATGCAGCGTGACGGCGCGTTCTCCGAAACCAGATAGAGCACACCGGGCGTGATCGACTCTGGCTTGAGCACCGCCAGCATTTCAGCCGGCATCAGGTCTTCCGTCATGCGGGTCGCCGCCGTCGGCGCCAGTGTGTTGACGCGGATGTCGTATTTCGCGCCTTCGAGATGCAGGACGTTCATCAGCCCGACCATGGCGGCTTTCGCCGCGCCGTAGTTGGACTGGCCGAAATTGCCATAGAGGCCCGATGACGAGCTGGTGAAGACGATACGGCCATAGTTTTGCACCCGCATCTGCTCCCAGACGGCTTTGGTGCAGGTGACGCTGCCCATCAAATGGACGTCGACGACATCACGAAATTCGTCGATCGTCATTTTGGCGAACGTCTTGTCGCGCAATATGCCGGCATTGTTGATCAGAATGTCGATCCGGCCCCACCGGTTGTGTGCTTGCTCGACCATGTCTGTAACGGCGTCCGGGTCCGTGACGTTCGCACCATGCGCCATGGCCTCGCCGCCGGCTGCTGTGATCTCGGCAACCACCGACTCGGCAGGGCTCAGGGAGGCCCCGGTTCCGTCACGCGCCACGCCGAGATCGTTGACGACGACCTTGGCGCCCCGTGCCGCCAAACCGAGAGCGTGCGCTCGGCCGAGCCCCGTGCCGGCTCCCGTCACGATCGCGACGCGGTCATCAAATCGAATGCTCATGTGCGCTCCCCAACGTAGCTTCGCGTCAGCCATTCGGCGGCGATTGCCGGTTTGTGCGCGCCCTCGATTTCGACCATGACCTGATAAGTCATGGTCAACTCACCAGGGTTGCGCTCGACGGCACGGATCAGCGTGAAGCGGCCGCGAACCCGCGCGTCCCTCTTCACCGGCGTCAGAAACCGTATCTTGTCGAACCCATAGTTGACGCCCATTGTCGTGCCGGATACCGGCGGAACCGCCTCATAGAACATGCGCGACAACAGAGACAATACGAGAAATCCGTGGGCGATCGTCCCGCCGAACGGCGTCTCGGCCCTGGCCCGGGCGTCGTCGAGGTGGATGAATTGGTGATCGTGCGTCACGTCGGCGAAGACATCGATCATGTCTTGGTCGATCCGCAACCATGGCGAAACGCCGATCGTGCTGCCAACCATCGCCAGCATGGAATCGGCATCCACGGGCCCGGGACGTTCGCCCGCCGTCGTCGTCTCAGTCACCAATTCGTCCTCCTTCTGTCGATCGCGGTGGCCGGTGAGCAGAACTGCAGCCGTGGGTCACCGGCTATGGCATAAGTAAAATGCACCGGGATGGGAAGCCACAATGGTCAAACGGTTCCATGGTGAGTGGCCGGCGATGAAATCTGGCACGGCCAGGCTCTCCGCACGGTCGATAGGACGAAGATCCTCAAAGCGAAACCTGGACGGGACAGCACGCAGAGCGTAAGCCTTGATGGAACCTGTGGCAGAATAAACGGAGGAACGATCGATGAAATTGGTGCGCTTTGGAGACGCCGGCGCCGAGAAGCCCGGCATAATGGATGGTGATGGCGGCGTCAGGAATTTGTCCGCTCACATTGCCGATCTGACCGGTGAAACGATCTCTCCGGCAGGCCTGAACAAATTGCGGCAAATCGACATTACGTCTCTGCCAAAGGTCCCGGCCGGCACCCGACTTGGCGCACCTGTCACCGGCATGCGCAATTTCATCGCCGTCGGATTGAATTACGAGGATCACGCCCGCGAGACTGGCTCGGCAATCCCCGAGGAGCCGATCCTTTTCAATAAGCTGGCCAATTCGATCTGCGGGCCGAACGATGATGTCATCATGCCGCGGGCATCCAAGAAACTTGATTGGGAGATCGAGATCGCGTTCGTAATCGGCAAGCAAGCCCGTTATGTGAGCGAGGCCGATGCTCTGTCACATATCGCCGGTTTTTGCGTTTGCAACGACGTATCGGAACGACATTTCCAGGCTGAGCGGGGTGGCCAATGGATGAAGGGCAAATGCTTCGAAACATCGGGTCCACTCGGTCCCTGGCTGGTGACGCCAGACGAGATCGAAGACGTTCAAAACCTGCCGATGTGGCTCGATGTCAACGGCAAGCGGATGCAAACCGGTAATACGAATACCATGATCTTCTCGATCAAACATTTGCTCCACTACATCTCACAGTTCATGGTGCTGGACGCGGGTGATGTCGTGACCACCGGGACACCGCCAGGGGTCGGCTTGGGCATGAACCCGCAAGTTTTTCTCAATGTCGGAGACACGATGACGCTTGGTATCGACGGTCTGGGCGAACAACGCCAGACGGTCATCGAGCCGCGATAGTCGCGATCCGCAAGCAACGAGGCGCGCCGATCAGCGCGCCTCCGCATTATCACTCGATGCTGTTTGGCAGTGTTAGTTTGAAGCGACGTTCGGGAACGGTCGGATGTTGTCACTGCCGTTTTCGATATTCTGGAACGCCCCGCCAAGATTGCTCCAGTCCGCCGTCGATTGACGGGTGCTGTCCTGTAGCAGCCCTAAGACATTCTGCGCAACGGTGAGTAGGGCGGCATCTTCTGGTGATAGTGTGTCGGCGGCTCTGTCAGTTTCCAGTTCCTGCACAATCCGGTCCATGAGATCTTCAAACGGGCCGCCCGGCAGCAGCACGACAACTTGCCAGTTCTGGCTGAGATCCTGATAGGCAAAGTCCAGTTCCGTCCACTCGGAACTATTGCGATCCGCAATACTCTGCTCGAAATCCTGATTGGCTTGTTCGAAGATTTCGCGCTTGTCGCGTTCGCGGATCTCAAGATAGCGATTGAGACTCGGGTGGCGCTGGCGCAATTCCGCAAAGGAGCCTGCCGCCGCCAATGCCGCGCTGAAGGCCTCCCCACTCAAATCAGTGAAATTCGCAGGTTGGATGCCCAGAACGGCTAGGAAACCGTTGAGAAAATGCGCGCGGTCGCGCGGTGCCCTCAGCGCCCGCGTCGGCGGCGGTTCATCGGCTTCGGCCCACTGGGGTGATCGGTCAGATCGTGTTGTGTCCTGCGGAAGCGCCGGGCGTTCGTGGATGATCGACTTGGCGGCTTCACTAGCGGTGTCTTGCGCTTCAAGCTGTATCGGCCGCGCCCCGGAGTCACCGGCGGAAAGCATCAATCGTCCCCTGAGAGCGGTCAACGACTTGAAGAAATCGGAATGGATATAGAAGTGGCTGGCGTCGGTGCCCGCCCGTTGGACGCGCTCGTAGACAGAACCTGCGTTGAGGGCGTTTCGCAGCGTTCTGAGATCGGCCGGTTCGGCCACCTCGGCCAGTTTGATCTCGGCCATAAAGCCATGCCGCTCGACGATCGGATGCATGTGGCTCAGAACCATTTCGGCATTGGCGCCAACTTCGGGAAGCAGTGCGACCGATACCGTTCGTTCCAGCTCAGCCAGATCCATGCGGCTCTTGTCTTTTTCATATTCGCGCTTGGCCACAATCGACAGATATTCGAACAGCTCGGCGCGGACCTCATAGATGTGGTCGTGATCGTCGCCGTGGCGAACAGCACCGATAGAGCTACCCGCGTTCAAAACGCGGCGCAAGTCAGCTGCGTGCGGATCACCGTCAGCCACGACCACGCGCGCAGTGAAGCCGGCCGTCTGAGTTATCGGCTTCATGGCGCCGAGCACCAGCCTGGCGGTTTCATACGCGTGGGGCTGCAAGGCCGTATCGATGATTGCTTCGAGTTGCTGGGCGCTACGACCCTTGTGGCTGGGAACGTCCGACAGTGGCGATCGGACCGCATTGGCGCCAAACAGGCCTGACATGAAGACGAGTGCGTCAATCGCGATGGCAATCGCCAAGGCAAGATAGGCGAGCTTGTTACCGTCCTGGAAGGCGTTGGTCGTCACGACGAACCGATGCGCCTTGTCGTCACGATTGAGTTCAAGGTAGTTGATGTTGGTGCGCAGGGCTGCCGTGTCCTGGCTCGGCAGGCCGGCGTCCTGGACGCATTGCCTTGCAAACCGGAACAAGCCATCGGTCCCGGCCGACTTCGGCAATTTGTCGCCGCCGACACAGTTCGCGGCAAGTGCTTTGATCCCGGAGGTGAGCGCGAAGACACGCTCGGCTGCCTCGCTGGCAGAGCCGGGGTCGCAGTCGATGTTTTGAGATTGCGCCTTGAGTGTCGGCACTTCCGTCATGGCGCCCAGCAGCGTCGTGCAAAGGCGCTGAATCTGAGCCAAACCAGGCTGCGTCGGATCTTGGCGGAATGCGATCCGGGCGCGCTCCAATTGCTTGAGGCCGTTCGTTGGATCGAAACTCGGACCATCTTTCTTGTTGGTCTGTTCCGCCAGAGTGATGAGATGCGACGCCGTTTCGGCCCGCCCCTTCAGTGTGGCCAGTTCTCCCTGAGCCGTCGACAACTCGGACTCGCCCCGAGAAATGTCAGCGCGCGCCGCTGTGAGACGCTTTTCGTACTCGCTGAGCTGCAGCTGTAAGTTCTTCTTCTGCTCGCGCAGGACTCTGAGCTCGGCCGTGATCTCGCGATACTTGGGTCCGCGACCCGTCTTCGCAGTGATCCCGATGCCACCTGCCTCGGCTTCTGCTTCCGCCGTCTTGGCAACGGTTTCGCGGTCTTTCGCAAAGATCTGTGCCTTGAGATCCTCAACGACGGGGTTGAGCTGCGCAACGACGCCTTTGGCCCGGCTGATCTGATCGTTGAGAATGGTCGACCGTTGGGTGAGGCGAACCTGTTGGCCTTCCGCGGC
>JBPCWB010000288.1:0-4053 GCA_051009955.1 Hyphomicrobiaceae bacterium
ATGCGAGCAATGCCGCGTTGACCGGTGCTTCGCCGCTGCCCTGAGGCGTTGAGGGTGACCGCGTGCCGGCAAACGACGCCGGTGAAGCCTGACCCTTCGTCAGCCCATAGATTGCATTGTTGAAGAGTAGAATGTTCATGTCGATGTCACGCCGCAGCGTGTGGACAAGATGATTGCCGCCAATCGACAGGAGATCGCCGTCGCCGCCGACCACCCAGACGTCGAGGTCCGGGTTTGCGAGCTTCAGTCCTGTCGCCACGGACGGCGCGCGACCATGAATTGTATGAAACCCATAGGTGCTGATGTAGTAGGGGAAGCGTGCCGCGCAGCCGATGCCGGAAACGAAAACCACGTCATGAGGCTCGCGGCCGATGTCGGCCAGGGCGGCTCGTACGGCTTTGAGTATTGCATAGTCACCGCAGCCGGGGCACCAGCGGACTTCCTGATCGGTGGTGAAGGACTTGGCAGTCAGGATCTTCGTCATCTATGCCTCCACCAGCGCGCGAACCGCCTGTTTAACCTTGGCCACAGTGAACGGTCGTCCGCTGATCTGGTTCAAACCATGGGCAGGGATGAGATATTCACTGCGGATCAGTCGACGCAACTGACCTGAGTTCATCTCGACAACCAGGACTTCCGAGAAGCGCCGGAGCAACTCCTCGAGGCCATCAGGCAACGGCGATAGTGAGCGCAGATGAATATGCGAGACGGCAAAGTTCTCCTTCAGCAACTCGTTGACGGCCGCTTCGACGGGTCCATATGTTGATCCCCACGCGACGACGGCGACCTTACCCTCCTGCGGTCCCAGTTCCACATCCGCTTTGTCTAGGTCTGCCACGGCGCGCTGAACTTTGGCGGCTCTGAGTTCCGTCATGCGCTGATGGTTGTCCGGCTCGTAGGAGATGTTGCCGGAACCGTCCGAGCGCTCAATGCCGCCGATACGATGTTCAAACCCTTCAGTGCCGGGAACCGCCCAAGGCCTTGCGAGTGTGTCGGAATCTCTCTGAAACGGCTGAAAAGTACCATCGGGCTGGGCGGGCGTATTCCTGACGAATTCTGGCAACGCTGCAAGGTCCGGCAGCCGCCAAGGCTCCGATGCATTGGCGATATAGCCATCGAGGAGCAGCACCACGGGAACCATGTACTTGACGCTCAGGCGGCAGGCCTGGATCGCTGCCTCAAAACACTCCGAGGATTTTGCGGGTGCAAGGACGATGGCCGGCGCCTCACCGTGACGGCCGTACAGAGCCAGATTGAGATCGGCCTGTTCGGTCTTGGTCGGCATGCCGGTGGATGGTCCGGCGCGTTGGACATCGATCACGACCAATGGCAGTTCGGCGCCAATGGCCAAACCGATGGCCTCGCCCTTGAGCGCAATGCCCGGACCAGACGATGCCGTTACACCGAGGGCGCCGCCAAATGACGCGCCAATAGCGGCGCAAACGGCGGCAATTTCGTCCTCTGCCTGAAACGTACGAACATTTTCGCAGCTGAATCGCGCAAGACCATGCAGGATGTTGGAAGCTGGCGTGATGGGATAGGAGCAGTAACAAAGCGGACGGCCACTCGCGATCGATGCAGCCAACAGGCCGTGAACGAGTGTCTCGGTTCCGCTGGCGGCACGATAGGTGCCATCGGCAAAGCTGGCACGATAGGCCTGGGGAAGCTGGTCACGGCCGATTTCGAGAGTTTCCCCAAAGGCATGGCCTGCATTCAAGGCCGCGACATTGGCGTCCGACACCTCGGGTTGCTTGGCGAATTTCTCGCGGATCCAGTCTTGGGTTGAGGCCCGGTCCTGGTCGAACATCCAATAGGCGAGGCCCAGCGCCCAAAAATTCTTCGTACGATCAGCCTGCTTCTTGGTGACGCCGCAATCCGTAGCGACCTCTCTGGCCAATCGGGCAATATCGATTTCAATAACTTTGTATCGACCCAATTCACCGCTCTCGATCGGCGATTCCGCGTATCCCGCCTTGTCGAGATTGCGTTTGGTAAAGGCGTCCTTGTCCACGAAAATCAGTCCGCCGTCGCGAACGGCAGCCAGATTCGTGCGCAGCGCAGCTGGGTTGAAAGCAAACAAGACATCGACGCGGTCGCCCATGGTCAAGATGCGTGGCCCACCAAACTGGATCTGGAAGGCTGATACGCCGAACAGCGTACCGACGGGCGCACGAATCTCTGCCGGGAAATCCGCAAACGTCAGGATGTCCCTTTCGCTCGTCGCGACGACTTTGCCGAATTCACCACCGAGGAGCTGGATGCCATCGCCCGAGTCTCCGGCAAACCGGACGACGACTCGGCCACGCCGCAAGTCGGCCTCGATATCTGCTGTACTTTGCTCGGGTTGTGCGCCATCCATTTGGCCCGCTCCCATGTGTTGGCTGCCTGCTGAGGATCTTGCAGATCGTTAGTGTACCAATGAAAATGTCTCTGTCAATAAATCGTCTCTCCGTGCGGGGAAATGTCGATGTCCGCGTTCGATTAGACCGATAGGTATGTATCGCGGATCTCCGGATTGGCATCGAGTTCAGCAAACGTTCCATCAAAGCGCTTGCTTCCACTTTCGATGATGATGGCGCGATCGGCGACCAATCTGGCAAAGTGGAGATTCTGTTCGGATAACAGCACAGTAAGACCGTCGCGCTTCAATCTGAGTATGGTCGTCGCCATTTGCTCAACAATAACCGGGGCGATTCCTTCGGAGGGTTCATCCAGCAACAACAGGGCGGGATTGCCCATCAATGTCCGTGCGATGGTCAGCATCTGCTGTTCACCACCCGACAAAGCTTTGCCCCGATTGTTTCTGCGTTCCTTGAGGTTGGGGAACAGATCAAACAGAATTTCTCTTGTCCACGTTGGACAGTTGTCTCTGGGAGGCTGGCGGCCCACTTCAAGATTTTCGAGGATGGTCAGGTCCGTGAAGATGCGCCGTTCTTCAGGTACATAGCCCAATCCGAGTCGGGCGATGGCATGGCTTGCGAGGGACGTAATGTCCCGATCGTCATAAAATACACTTCCGCTGCGCGGACTGACCATTTGCATGATCGACTTCATCGTCGTGGTTTTGCCGGCGCCGTTACGGCCAAGCAAAGCGACGACGTCACCGCGTGCGATCTCGAAGCTCAAGTCGCGCAGGATATGGGCTTTGCCATAATAGCTGTTGATGCCGTCAACGCGGAGCATGGGTATTCTCCTCGCCGGCAAAGACAACCCCTCCACCGAGATAGACTTCCTGCACGCGCTCGTCATTGCGAATGTCTGCAACCGAGCCGTTTGCGATGAGTTCACCGCGGTTCAACACGAGAACCCGGTTCGCGTGAGAAAAAACGACGTCCATGTCATGTTCGGTGAACAGCACGCTCAGTCCCCGTTCGGCGACGATCTCGGCTGTCAGCTGCATCAAGGCGATGCGCTCCGTCGGTGCCATGCCGGCAGTCGGCTCGTCCATCAGGAGAAGCTTCGGTCTGTTTGCCAATGCGATTGCAAGCTCAAGTCGTTTGACATCGCCATAGGCCAGGACTGCCGCAGGGCGCTCAAACTGATCGTCCATGCCGACGAGGCGCAACAGATCACGTGCGTCGTCGACATGCTGATCGCGGGCATGGGAGACGAAATTGAACAGCCCGCCACGATCGGATATCAATGCCATCTGCACGTTTTCGATGACCGTCATCGACGGGTATGTGGCCGTGATTTGAAACGTCCTGCCGACGCCGCGGCGCCAGATTTGCCGTGGTGCAAGCGCGCCAATATTCTGACCGTCGAAATGGATTGAACCGGCATCGGGTCTGAGTTGCCCCATCAGCATGTTGAAGCAGGTTGATTTGCCGGCGCCATTCGGTCCGATCAGCGCCAGAAGTTCACCGTTCAGAACGTCAAAAGTGACATTGGAGACGGCGTGGATGCCGCCAAACGATTTTGATAGTCCTTCGACACGCAGGATGGGTTGTGTCACGGCTGAGCCTCGTCACTGCGTTTCTGGATCGAAAATCGATCGAACAGCCGGCGAGCAAAGCCGGCAATGCCTTCGGGAGCCAGGACGACGACGCCGAT
>JBPCWB010000289.1:0-4354 GCA_051009955.1 Hyphomicrobiaceae bacterium
ACGGGCGGATGTAGGCTGCGAACGCCGGTGACGCATCCTTCAGCATGCTGGCAAGGCGTGGCACCGTCTCGCTGGGGACCGACTGATTGCGGCACCAGGCATTGAAGCTCATGGCTTTGTCGAGCAGTTCCTGACGCACAACATTGTAGCCGGTTGCCTCCATGCAGTTGCGCCACTCGCTGGCCGTCCAGGCGCGACCATGGCTGGGATCGCGAATTCTCTCGAACTCATTGTACGTGTCTGCGGCTTCTTTCAGCTCCTCTGCCTGAAATCCGGGTGTGGTCTCCGCGTCGGGCGAGACGTTGTCGACCAAGGCAAATGTTCCACCCGGTTTCAGGACGCGAAAGGTTTCAGCAACAAATTGCTTGATGTTCGGGAAGTGGTGTGGGGCGATGCGACAGCTCACCAGGTCGAATGCCGCGTCTTCAAATGGCAGCGATTCGGCATCGGCGTGGGCAGTGTCGACGTTACCGAGGCCCTGCTCTTTGACCTGCTTGCGGACCTGTTCCAACATTTCTTCAGTCAGATCAGTCGCCAGCATGTGGGAGACATGCGGTGCGAACGCCAAAGCTGTGTGCCCGGCGCCGGTTGCAATATCGACGCAACTCCAATGCGATTCCGGTTGCACTGCCTGGACGAGGCCGGCGAGGGAGGCGCCTTTGGCATGCACTGTGGAGTCGACATATTTGGCCGCATTGGCACCGAACTGCTGTTGAACGAGAGATTTATTCATCGTCGTCTCCTTTCCCGAAAATGACAGCTTCAGGCATCTGAAAGTGCCGCAATGGCGGCTTCAACGCCGCCGGACTCATGAGGCGTCCCGCTGGCTCTGAGCGCGAGTTCGACCGTCGCCAATGCTCCCAGCAGCATCGGCTCATTGAGATCGCCCAAGTGACCGATACGAAATGCTTTTCCAGCCAACGGTCCAAGCCCCTGGCCGAGCGACAGATTAAAGCGATCGAGGGCAATGCGGCGCATATGATTGCTGTCACAGCCTTCGGGAACCAGAATAGCGGTAACAGAATTCGATCGGCGGCCCGGCTCCCGTATCAGCAATTCAATCTGCTTCACGGGCGCACTCAGACCGTCGTCTGTAACGGTTATGGCGCTCGGCTCCGGCTGTCCGCCCCAGTGACGCACTGCGGCGCGGGTCGCTTCAGCCAATCGGGCATGGCGCGCGATCACGGATTCGAGGCCTTCTTCCTCCAGCATTTTGAGCGCTTCGTTCAGTCCATAAACGAGGTGCACCGGCGAGGTCCCGGGAAAGCGTTGAGGCTCCACGGTCAGCATTTGCTGCCAATCATAGTAGCTGCGCTTCATGCCGCCGCGTCGCGACGCGTCCATGGCGCGTTCGCTAATGCACGTGAAAGAGAGGCCCGTAACCATCATCAGGCCTTTCTGGCTGCTGCCAACGGCGACATCCACATTCCAGTCGTCGAAATGGAAGTCCATCGATGCAAAGGACGAAATTGTATCGACCAGCAGCATTGCCGGGTGACCCGTCTGATCCATGGCCGCACGGACGTCTGCCAGTGGCTGTACATGGCCGGTCGCCGTCTCGTTGTGGACGATCAAAACGCCTTTGATCTGTCGCCCGCGATCAGCGGCAAGGCGCTCGGCCAGGGCCTCCGGTGGCACGCCTTGGCGCCAATCGGCGTGCATTGTATCGACGTTGAGCCCAAGATCACGGGCCATTTTTGTCCAGTGAAAGGAAAAATACCCGGATTCGAGCATCAGGACCGTGTCGCCCTCCTCAAAAACGTTGCACAGTGCGGCTTCCCAGGCACCGTGCCCATTCGCCATGTGCAACAGGAGATGCTGCCGGGTGCGGAGCGTGCGTTTGAGCGCGGAATGCGTGTCCCGAAGCGCCGTTTTGAAGTCTTCCGTGAGGAAATCGATTGTCGGACGGTGCATCGCCGCGAGGACGCGCTCGGGAATGTGGGTCGGTCCCGGATTGAAAAAGAACTGGCGCCCGCGCGGCTTTGTATTCATGTCGTCTCTCGGGTTCTTGTTTCCGCTGTTGATCACTCTCTGACACGCGGATCTGTGCAATCGGCTCGGGCGCATGCGCGCCATTGATCACTTTCACAAATTGGGTGCTGCTGTCGAGTCCCGGCCCTCGGCCCTCTGGCCGCGCAGGAATTCCCTCTTGCGGCCAAATCCCGGCATTTTCTCGATCTGGAACCCGGCCGCGGTGAGATTGCGCCGGACCCATCCGGCGACCGTAAACGTGGCAAACGTACCGCCGGGAGAAGTGCGCTCAAACAGTGAATGCATGAGTTCTTGGCCCCACAGATCGGGGTTCTTGGCCGGGCTGAAGCCATCGAGATACCAGGCATCGACTTGGTTGGTGGATCTTGGCAACCAGTCGTTGGCATCGCCGACATACAACTCAAGGACCGCGCCACCAATCTCACGAGCCGATCGGCCGGTCTCAGGCGGCCAGCCATCGGCCAGCGCACCGGCTGACGGGCCGAGCTCCGGCCAGCGCGCCAAGGCCCGGCGCAGGTCGCGGGGGTCCAGTGGAAAGCGCTCGTAGGCGATATAGCGCAGTCGTGGACCAGACGAGCCGAGCTTCTGCCAGCATGCAAGCGTTTCCAGAAAATTGAGTCCCGTGCCGAAACCCAGTTCGCCAATTGTGAACATCGGCCGGCCACGCCACCGGTCCGGCAGGCCGTTGCCTGCCAGGAAGATGTGGTGCGTCTCCAATCGCCCGTCCTGCCGGGAGAAGTAAGGATCACCGAAGCGCTTGGAGATTGGCGTATCGTTCTCGTCCCAGTCGAGGCTGTGCACTGCAGGCTCCATCGTTCGCCCAGCCCCATAGCACAATTCCGGTGGTGTGCTATGGAACACGAAGATAAACGATGGAGCGAACCGATGCCTCGGTCCTTTGACGTCTGCGTTGTCGGAGGCGGCATCATCGGCCTTTGGGTGGCGCGCCGCCTCGTAGATGCCGGCATCGACACTGTTGTGGTCGAGCGCGGAGTCTGCGGTTCCGGAGCAAGCGGTGGCGTTCTGGGAGCGTTGACGGCACACGCTCCGGACAACTGGAACGACAAGAAACAGTTTCAATTCGAAGCGCTATCCGAATTGCCGGGTCTGATCGCGGCGCTGGAAAACGAAACCGGGGTGGCCGCGGGGTATGCCCGCTGCGGCCGGTTGATGCCCATTCGAACCGAGAAATTCCGTGCTCAGGCGTTACGGCGATCCGCAGCAAGCCGGCAGACCTGGCTCCATGGTGGCCGGCCATTCGGTTACGATGTTGTCGAACTTGATGATTGCGATCGATGGCTATCACCATCGGTTGCTCCGCTCGGGGCGATCCGGGATGACCTGGCCGCCCGTGTTGACCCGGCGCGTTACGTCCAGGCCGTGAAAGCCTCGCTGCAGGATCGCGCCACTATCTTGGAGAATTGGAGCGTTGCCGAAGTCGACAGCCGGCGGCGGCGGGTCGTCCCGTCAGACGGCGGACCGGCAATTGCGGTGGACAAAATTGTCGTCGCCGCTGGATACACCAGCTTCGAGCTGCTCCAACCGATTGTGGGGCAATTGATCGGTGGCGGCGTCAAGGGCCAGGCCGCTGTGTTTCATTGTCCGGAGGCAGCAGGTCGTCCGTTGCTCTATGACGATGGAATCTACGTGGTGCCACATGAGGGTGATTTCTGTGCCGTTGGCAGCACCAGCGAAAAACGCTGGCATGACGAAGCGACACCGGATGTCGGAAGGACAGACTTTATCGACAAGGCGCGGTCTCTGTGCCCTGCGTTGCGGGACGCTTCCTTGATACGTCACTGGGCAGGCGTGCGACCCCGCTGTCACCGGACCGATCCGATTGTCGGCCCCGTCACGTCTGACCGGTCCGTATGGGTGGCAACAGGCGGCTACAAGATCACATTTGGCATCGCCCACCGGCTGGCCGCGGCGCTTGCCGATGAGATCCTTACCGGCCATGGCGGCGTTGCCTTGCCGTCATCATTCCGACCGCCGTATCATCTCACGACTGTTGACGCGAGTTTGGGCGAACATCAGGCACCTGGCCGGTCGTAGACCATGAACCAGCTCGGGCCATAGACAGGGTCATCCCAAATGCGCTTCCAAGTGAAGCCGATCTTCTCGTATGCCCGCACGGCCGGTTCATTCTCAACCGACGGAAAGACCGACACCGCGATGGCGAGTGTCGTCGAGAAGACCTCATCGCGCAACATCTCCAGGGCGACAGAACCGATACCCCGCCCGCGGTATGCCGGCTCGGCAATGAAGATATCCAAATCCCACGTGCCGGGTGCGAGATCGTCCGGAAGGTCGTCACCCCACAGCGAAGCATCGACAGCATGGCCATAGCCGACGTCGTTAC
>JBPCWB010000290.1:0-6828 GCA_051009955.1 Hyphomicrobiaceae bacterium
TCCGATGCCATCCTCATCGATCGCGGTGATCTATCTCGAGAAGTGCCGATCGAACAAATTCCCGCTGTGCAGAAGATGATCATCCGACGCGCGAAGGCTTGCACAAGAAAGGTTTACGTCGCGACTAACCTTCTGGAATCCATGATGACGTCACCCATGCCGACGCGGGCCGAAGTCAATGACATTTACAACACGCTTGAAGACGGCGCCGACGGCCTCGTCCTGGCCGGAGAAACTGCCATTGGCCAATATCCGGTCAAGTGCGCCAAGATGGTTGTCAAAGTCGTTCAGCAGTTCCGGCGTGCTAAGGATAAGGCAAAGGTGCCAGTTCCGATCCGCCCCTCTTCGTTCCTAGACGCGGTTGAGCCCCATGGCGGATGCCTGGTAATGCGCATGCGCGAGGCGACCGAGCACATTGATGTCGAGGACTTGCCGACGATCACGGTCCCTGCCGACGACCTGACTGATGTTGAGCAAATTGCAAACGGCACGTTCTCTCCACTATCAGGGTTTATGGACAAGGATTGCCTGGAAAGCGTCCTCGAAAGCAACCGGCTGCCGTGCGGACTGGCCTGGACGATGCCCATCATCTTGGCCGTCGCCAAGGCGACTGCGGACCGGTTGCAGAAGGGCGATCGTGTTCTCCTCACAAGCGCCGAAGGTTTGCAACACTCAGTCTTAGATGTCTCGCAGACCTTCAGCATCAACACTGACAGACTCGTGCGCAACTGGTTTGGAACGGACGCACGGACTCATCCCGGCGTCGCCCGTATCCTGGCGCGCGGAAATCATTTCTTGGCAGGCAAGGTCACCTTGCTCCAGCCACTGCCGATGCCATCACGGCGATACGAACTCACGCCTGCACAGTTGCGCGCCGTGTTCGCCCATAAGGGTTGGAGCAGAGTCGTTGGATTTCACAGCCGCAATCTGGTTCATCGAGCCCACGAAGCAGTGCAACTCGCGGCCCTGGAACGCACTCACGCCGATGGCCTCTTGATCAATCCTGTCGTTGGAAAGACGGAGCAAGGTGATTTTCTTCCGCACGTCATTCTCGATGGCTATCGCGCTATGCTGGACTATGGTCTCTACCCGCCGGGTAAGGTCGTGCTCGCCAGCTTCCTGACCTACCCGAGGTTTGCCGGTCCCCGCGAAGCCGTCTTCACCGCGATTTGCAGAAAGAACATGGGGTGCAGCCATTTTGTCGTCGGGCGAGATCATGCCGGCGTTGGTGATTTCTATGGCGAGCATGAGGCGAGAGAATTGTTCGACACGCTTGGCGATATCGGCATTGAGCCGGTCCTCTTCCACTCGATCGGTTACGACGAAGAGGAGAACCGGTACGTGGACGTAAGACTGTGCAAGGCGGCCAAACCCATCAGTGGTTCAGAGATAAGACGAGCGCTGAAACAAGGTGAGACCCTTCCAGATTGGATGATGCGATCAGAAGTACAAGATGTGGTTCGAGCAGAGCAGATGTTGAATGGACCATTGTTCCAGAAATAAGGATTGCCCGGACGGCTTACGAGAAAAGTGCACTTCTCGAGCCAATCCGACGGCATTGCATCGATCAATGGATTCGGCGGGCAGGTTCGCGACTTCTATTGCGTGGCGCGAAGCAGGCAAGGCAACCAATTTGGGATCATAGGGACGGCAGAAATCGATGATGAGCGCAGAACAACATTTGGGTATCCTTCAGCAGCCGCGGCTCGGCCACACTCAAGCGGGTTCCGTGTTGTGGTTGCTCGGACCGACGTCCTCCGGCAAAACGACCTTGGCCACACGTGCCATTGCCAAGTTACGTCACAATGGCGTACCCGCCGTCCTGTTCGACGGTGACGAAGTCCGCGGGTTTTTCGGGCCCGACTACGGATTTGACCCGGACCACCGCTTGCGCGTGGTCTCCGTGTTGGTGCACCTGGCCAACAAGGCCGCAGCAGCAGGTCTCCACGTGATCGTCGCAGCCCTCACAGCTGGAAATGAAGCGCGCGAATACGTTCGCGATAACGTCAACAATTTGAAGATGGGCTATGTTTCCTGTTCGATTGCGACGTGTGCGCAAAGAGATCCAAAAGGTCTATACGCCAAAGCAATCCTGGGAGAGATTGAAACACTCGTTGGATATAACAGCGCATATCGTCCTTTGGACAATCCAGACATTGTTCTCGATACCGAATTGAATTCGGTTGATGATTTGGTCTCTCTGATCGTTGCCCCCTATCTCGAGCAATTGTGTGCGCCGGTCACAACACTCAATCGATGCAGGATGAGCAATCCGGAAAATGAAAAATCTGACGCGCCTGACGCTGCGAATTGAAACCAAAATAACGCCAATCCGCCACACTTGACGCTTGCCGGAAGACGGATAGCTCGCCGTCATTCTTCTCGATAACAATCGATCCGGCCTCGTTACACATTGAGGAGTCGGTGCAAGAGAATCGCAAGAGCCGATTGGAGGTTGAGGACCAAACCGAGATCAGAACTCAGTGCGAGGATGCGCGCCCAATTACAACAAAGCGCGAGTAAACAAATGAGCTCCGTCGAATTCCTGCAAGACAATCTTCATATTCTGGCTATTGTTGTTGTGTTTTGCATGGTGCAGTCCGTATTTGGTATGGGACTACTCATTTTCGGGACGCCGACTCTAATTATTCTCGATGTGCCCTTCCTTGACTGTCTGGTTCACCTCATCCCTGCGTCACTTACGATTAGTTTGTTACAAATCCTTCCCCACGATACCATCACGAAACTGAATATCGACAAGTCCGTTCCCTTACTCGTGTTGGCAGTGATTGCCGGGTTAACAATTCACCTGCTGCCGTTCGCCGTAATTCGACTGGACGGCCTGATCGGGATTGTCATGCTGTGTTACGGGCTTGCGCGCGTGTTTAGCGGAGTTGGGGCATTAGCCTCCCAATTAGTGCGTGAACACCAATATCTGATCGTAGCATTGATGGGATTGTTGCACGGAGTATCAAATATGGGCGGAGCGATCCTGGCAATCGTGTCTTCCGCACGCCATTCCGAGAAGACTGATTTGCGCAATTTCGTTGCAATGAATTATGCTGTGCTGGCGGGCACACAACTTTTGGTTCTATTGCTTGTCATGGAGAACAAGCATTTTGGTAGTTTACTCATTTCTTCTGCAATCGCACTTTTTGTTTATCTTTGCATCGGAAGGTACGTGTTCCAGTCGATTGCCGCCGAGCACTTTCACAACCTATTTACAGGATTTATCTTCGCGTATTCCGGAGCCTTACTTCTGAAATTCTTTATGCCAATGTAGCTGCGCACACGACTAGAACCTGGCCCTTATCCAGATTGGCCAATCGTTGCACACCTCACCCGGCGCACATCGGGCTGCAGTTCGAAGCTTGTCCCGTCGCCGGAGTCGCAACCAAGCGCTGGCCGTGGAAATTAATGCCGCAACCTGTCTGCCCCGTCTGTCAGATGCTCATCGAGTTTGTGCGAACCTTCATCGAGCAGATCCGCGTGCTCGATGCTGAGATTAGAGCCCGCTCCCGTAACGATGCTGTTGCCAAACGTTTGATGACGATCCCGGGCGTCGGCCCCGTAATCGCCACGGCATGAGAGGCGCTGGCTCCACCTGCCGAGACCTTCAGGCGTGGTCGTGACTTCACTGCCTAGATGGGGTCAGCACCCCGGCATTGGTCAACTGGCGGCATGCCGGGGCTTGGCAAAAAAATCACAGATGAGTCAGCAAGAGCTTCGGCGTCTCCTGATTATCGGCGCATCGGCTGTTGTGCGTTGGGCCAGGAAACAAGGTGCCCCTGAAGGCTCTTGGCTCGCAAGCATGCTTATGCGCAAACCACCGATGCTCGTTGTTGTGGCATTGGCCAACAAGATTGCGCGGATCGCCTGGACACTGATGACTCATGGAGGAATATTCCGAACTCCATCACGTGCTTTTTGAACTGCACGATCGCTGCGAGGCTGTCGAAGATGTGAGCAGGTCGGACGGAGGGTGTGGGCAAATGGTCATCGAGACGAGATTAGAAAAACCAGGCCAGGCGGACAGCGCTTATTGAGCGCGCGTAGCCCTATTGGACGCGTTCTTCGCATCTCCATAGAGTCAGGCGGCGCATGTAAAGTCGCACATCGAGGCCGGACACACGTCAGCACCTGACCACATGCTCATCCACGGTTAGAATTCGCTTGCATCTACCCGGGCGTCCCACGTCCACCGCGGTCCACCTTACAAATCTGCGCGAACACGGTGATGACCTTGGCCTGGAAAACAAACCGCCGTTATGGCCTGACTCGCCTCAAGCGACTGCGGCCCTTATCTTGCGCCTGAATGTGCTCACGCCGTCCGTCGGCATGCGTGATGCTTATTCCGGACCACTTTCGCCGAACTTCGCTGTAGTGGGCCTCCGGATCATAGATCTGCGATGCGAGCCCGATATTCTGCGCCGTGAACCGGCCTGTGGCCGCAAGAACCGTATAGGCATTGACGACCAAATCACGGCGCACCGACACCAGATCCTGCCGCGAAGTGACCAGTTCCAGTTCGGCATCAAGGACATCGATCACAGTCCGCTGCCCGACCTTCTCTTCGCCACGAACGCCCGCAAGCGCCAACTTGTTGGCTTCGATCTGGCTCTGGGCGAATTTCACCTGGGCCCGGGAGGCCTTGAGCTGCGCCCAGGCGGCGACCGCACTTTCGCGCGCTTCGGTGCGGGCCTGTTCAATAAGTTGAATGGCGCTTACATGCACGTGCTTAGCTTGACGCACACGTGAACTCACGGCCCCACGCTGATACAGCGGCACGGTGAGCGTGCCGATCACAATCCCTGTTTCGGTCTGAGTCGTCTGGAGGTCACCACCGCCGGTATAGAGGTTCGAATAGCTCGCGTCCAAATTGAACGTTGGCAACAATTCGCCTGCCACTTCGTTGACGTCAAAGCGAGCAGCCTGCTCGTTGTAGAGCGCCGCCACGACATTCGGATTTTCCCGCTCGGCCCACTGGCGCGCTTCCGCCAGGCCCTTGGGAAGCAGGCGAAGAGGCGGCGATGCACCGACGAGACGACTCGGCTGATGTCCGATGATCCGTTCATAGTTTGCCCGGCTCGCCTTCAGATTGGCCTGAGCCTGTTCGAGATCGAACGCCCCCCCCGCCCGTCTGGCCCGAGCCTGTGCTACGTCCGTCGACGTCAATTCCCCGATCGCGAAGCGGTCTTGCGTCGCCTTCAGTTCGCGTGACAGGACGCGAACGTTGCCTTCTCGCAATAGCACGATCGCGGCATCCCTCACGACATTCATGTAGGCGGCAACAGCCGAGAGCAGGACAGACTGCTCGGTCGAACGCAATATCTCACGCCCCGCCCGCACCCGCGCTTCAGCGGCATTCACGGCATTACGGGTACGAAACCCTCGAAAAATCTGTTGATTGAGATTAATCGAATAACCTGCCGGATAAGATCGCCCTTCGTCCGGAGGTGAGTCCGGTCTCAGATTTGTTTGAACGACCGCGCTGTCAGCCGAAAACGACACAGACGGCCGGTAATTCGATTTCGCCTGGGGAACGCCTTCATCCGTCGCGCGCAAAATGGCACGTTCGGAGTCCAATTGCGGATTGAACCTGTAGGCCGAACGCAAGGCGTCGTGCAGAGTCTCGGCATTCGCCGCCCCATGCGGAACGGTGGCAACACTCATCGTTGCAACAGCGAGAACCGCACGGGCACCAATACACCGCACGAGACTTCCGTAGCACGTCTCACCTGTTGTGCGACGCTTCCACATCGATTGACCTCTTCCCGCCTAGGAAATCCGATCCTGCAATCAGACTGAACGAATCTCAGGCAAACTTCAGTAGACAGACTAAACAATTGGCACCATGCGATAGTCCATCAAGTATTGCTAACCGACTCGCAAGCGAACGAAAACGTTTGTTGAGCTTCGCAGGTCTTTCGCGCAGGGTTTCTGCCTCGCCATGTGACCGAGCCCCCACAGAATTGCGAACTGTTCATTCAAATTGGCACGCGATCCCTCTGAGCGAATTCACATTCTCAAACAAGATCTCACGAGGTGAACTGCGCGATTGCGTAGCCAGATCGTGAGCTTCGAAGCGGAAATCGAGATGGCTGAGGAATTGTCTCTCAACCAAATCGGGGTACGTCCAATGCGCAATTGACCGCGAATCAATTGCGGCCATACTGAGGTATGGCATCAGTAAATTCCTACCATATCTAGGTAAATTTCTGTCAAATCATAAATTTGTCGCATGGAGTTGTGTAATGCTGTTGCGTAGCATTATTGAGGGAAGCCTCAAGTTTAGGCTCCTGATCGTTTCCATTACCGCAGTACTTGTAACAGTCGGTGTGGCAAACCTATCCAAGGTCGCTCTGGACGTCGTTCCAGAATTTTCACCACCTTATGTCGAAGTCCAAACTGAGGCACTGGGGTTGTCAGCGGAAGAAGTCGAACAGCTGATAACCGTGCCGCTGGAGGCCGACCTTCTGAATGGTGTGGCCTGGTTAAAGACGATTCACTCCTCATCAATTCCCGGCTTGTCTTCCATCGTCCTAGTTTTTGAACCGGGGGCTGACATCGTCAAAGCCCGTCAGATGGTGCAGGAGCGACTGACGTTGGCACACGGCATTCCGCAGGTTTCCAAACCGCCGGTCATGCTTCAGCCACTGTCGTCGACCAGCCGCGTTATGCAGGTCGGCTTGACGTCGAATGACCCCAAGTCGGTATCGCATATCGCTATGTCCGTGCTGGCGCGCTGGACGATCAAGCCGCGCCTGATGGGTGTGCCCGGTGTAGCGCACGTTTCGATCTGGGGCCAGCGCAAGCGGCAGCTGCAGG
>JBPCWB010000291.1:0-4982 GCA_051009955.1 Hyphomicrobiaceae bacterium
CGAATCATTGCCTTGAACGGCATGTGCTTGTTCAGAAGAAGCGCGAGGTAAAGGCCAATGGCGAATTTCGCGATGCTTGCTACGATCGTATAGAGCATCGTGTTGAAGACCGAGAGCCAGAAGACGGGATCATCCAGCATCCAGCTATAGTTTTCGAAACCGATGAATACGCCCGGGCGGCCGATGCGCACGTCGGTGAAGCTCATATATATGCCGAGCACCAACGGGTAGGCCAGAAACAGCAATAGGAACGCCATCGCCGGTAGCATGAACCAAAACCCCAACCAGTTCCGGTCACGCTTGAGGCGATCCCATGTGGATGGTTCGCCGGATGTATCGGCCGCGGCGCTTGACACCGTATCAATCATGGCTTCCGCCCATATCGGTGATCCTCACCGGCGGCCTCGAGTGCAATTCGAGACCGCCGGACAGGTACTATTGTCAGGTCGATCGTCCTTTAGCGGTAGATACGACCGGCTTGGCGCGCGGCCTGCTTGATCGCATCATCGATGCTGACGCGACCGGACGAGTAGTTCGCGAACATGTCTACAACGATGAAGTCAGCAAGTGCTGACGCTGCCTTCTCGCCGATCGAGCCCGGGTATCCGAATGGGAGTGTCCGGTTGCCCGCATCACGGAAGACTTTTCGCTTCGGATTCTCCGTCCAAACCGGATTGCTGTCATAAGCCTTCAATGTGTGCGTGATGTAGCCAACCGACTCCGAAACCCATTTGTTGTATTGATCCGCCTCCATCCAGTACGTCAGGAAGGCCTTCACGGCGTTGGGATACTTCGAGTACTTCATCCCCATGATGGGGAAGGCGGCCTGGAATTCCGTTGGCTTGCCGACTGGTCCGACGGGATAGTACGCATGATCCATGTCGTCGGCGACCTGCTTCGCCTTGGCATCTCCCTTGGCAGCGTTTCGTTGGGCTGCCGCGTAGATTGAAATGCCGTTGTTCGTCAGATGGATCTGACCTGACAGGAATGCCTTGTTGTTAAAACTGTCGTTCCAGGAGATCGTGCCCGGAGCTGATACGGCATAGAGTTTCTTGCAGTATTCCAGCGCTGCGCGGGTCTCGGCCGAGTCAATCGCGACCTTGTCGTTTTCGTCGACGAGGCGGCCGCCATGCGACCACAACAGCCAGTGGGTCCAGGAATTGCCGTCACCTGAGGCGTGGCCGAGAGCGAATCCTCCGGGCGTGCCCTGCTTCTTAAGGGCGGTCATCAGGTCCAGGAAACCGTTTGTGTCGCCTGGGACTTCCTTGAATCCCGCTTTCTCGATCGAAGCGCGACGGAAGTTGATATAGTTGCCGACGATGCCGACGGGCATGCAGATCCACTTGTCGCCTGCACCCTTGCCATAGATGTTGGCCGCCTCGATCCAGCCACCATATTTCTTACCGAGATAGTCGGCTGCATCAGTCAGATCGAGCGCCTTGTCCGGGAAGAGATGAGGAAATGAGAAGATCCCCCAAAACATATCCGGGCCCTGACCGGTGTTGGCTGCGACCGCCGCTTTCGGTTGAATGTCATCGAGTCCTTCTTCGATGACTTCAAGAGCAACGCCCGTGGCCTTGGTGAACGACGCTACAATCGCGCGGAACGCATCGTCTTCACTTTGAACAAAGCGTTTCCAACGCGTCAGTTGAAGCTTGGCACCCTTTTCGGGCTTGAACGGGCTAGTTGCCGCCCACGCTTTGGCAAATCCAAGCAGATCACTTGTCGATGCCGTCGCAGCCAGAGCAGCAGATGCAGCGGTTCCTTGCAGCAGCCGACGTCTATTCATGAATTCTTTTGTCATCACAAGTTTCCTCCAGATTGCGCGGGTTTACGCTCTTCTACTGCGGCAAGTTAGAGATGCTCGCCGGAGTTCTTGTCAAACAGATGCACCGTGTCAGGCTGAGCGAGAAGATTGATCTTTTCGCCGGGGTGAAAGTCGTGCCGCTCGCGGAAGACACCGATGAAATCCTGTCCGCCGAGACGAGCAACAACCTGTGTTTCGGAGCCGGTGGGCTCGACCACCACAACCTCGGCCGGGATCCCAGAAGGCGAGACCGCCAGATGCTCCGGGCGAATACCGAGAATGACGTTTTGACCATCCTGTGCACTGCCGCCATTCTGCACCGGCACCTGTGTGCCATCAGGAATTTCCACAATGGACGCCCCGCTGTTACGAAATGTGCCTTCGATGAAGTTCATTGCCGGCGATCCGATGAAACTGGCGACAAACATGTTGGCCGGATGATCATAGAGTTCGAGCGGGCTACCCATTTGCTCGACGATGCCGTCGTGCATGACGACGATTTTGTCCGCCATCGTCATCGCCTCGATCTGGTCGTGCGTGACGTAGACGGTGGTTGTCTTGAGGCGTTGATGCAGCTCCTTGATTTCGGTCCGCATCTGAACACGCAGTTTCGCGTCGAGGTTCGATAGCGGCTCATCGAAAAGAAAGACTTGTGGATCGCGCACGATGGCCCGTCCCATGGCAACGCGTTGGCGTTGGCCGCCGGACAGTTGCCGTGGGAACCGCTCCAGCAGTTCACTGAGACCCAGAATATCGGCTGCCTTGGCAACCCGCTGCTCGATGTCCGCCTTGTCTGATTTTCGCAGCTTGAGCGAGAATCCCATGTTCTGGGCAACGGTCATATGCGGATACAGCGCATAGTTCTGGAACACCATGGCGATGTCGCGCTCTTTCGGGTGCACGTTGTTGACCACCCGGTCTCCGATAGCGATTTCTCCGGAGCTAATGTTCTCCAGGCCTGCGAGCATCCTCAGCAGCGTCGACTTTCCGCAACCGGACGGCCCGACGAGCACGACGAATTCTCCATCCGCGATGGGTACGCTTACACCATGCAGCACCTCAACCGGCCCGAACGACTTGCGTACGTCGCGGATCTCAACCGATGCCACTATCTGTCCTCCCGTCCGTCATGATCGTCGTCATGCTGGGCTGATTGTTGAGGCGCGACCGAGATCACAGGGAAGCCGAACGTGCGGCTTGGCCGTGGAGGTGGCGGGACGGCCAAATCCTTCCCCCAGATCCCTGCGCGCAGACCTCCTTGTTGTTTCTTCGCGGCGACGCGAAAATTATGTATACATTAATGGATGTGGATACTGGTCATGTCAACGCCCACCATTGAAACTGAATTGTTGGCGTTTCGCTTCGGCAGTGCGCATGAAATGGCCGCCAGGAACTGTGCGGTTGGAGCGCCACGAATGCCGACCCGCCGTATGGCAAAGATGGGTTGTTGTCTTCGGGAGCTCAGTATTTCGAAATCGCGAAAGACCACGAGCTGAAGCAGGAGGTGACGAGTTGGAAACCGGCGTGGGTGAGCCAACGCGAACATCGCGAACGGACGAAGCCTATCGAGTCCTCAAGACTGAGATCATGGAGAACCGCATGCCGCCGGGATTTCAAGCCGTGGAAACCGAGCTTGCCGAACAGCTGGGTATTAGTCGTACGCCGATCCGTGAGGCTGTGATCCGCCTTTGCGAGGAGGGACTCGTCGAAGTGAAACGGCGGCGCGGCATCCGTGTTTTGCCGATCTCTGTTGAGGACATGCGCGAGATTTATGATCTCCTGACTTTGTTGGAAGCCGATTGTGCGCGGCGTCTCACCGAGGCCCGACTTTCCAAGTCTCAAATCTTGCTGCTGGAGAATTCAGTCGACGAAATGGAAACCGCTCTAAGTCTGGAATCGCTCGATGAATGGGCAAAGGCGGACGATCGCTTTCACCGTCTTCATTTGGACTTCTTGGCGAACCGCCGTCTTGCCAGAATGATTGGTCAGCTGCTCGATCAAGCGCATCGCGTCCGAATGTTTACCTTGCACCTGCGACGAAAGCCGACGAAGTCCACAAGAGACCATCGCGCCATGGTCCGTGCGCTTCAAAAGGGCGACCCGGACAATGCCTCGCGTCTCTACACTGAGCATCGACGGCAAGCAGCTGTCGAACTGTTCGATATCCTTGAACGTTACAAGCTGCCCTATCTCTGATTGGTAAAAACGGGGAAACGGACGAGCTTCACGAACGTGTCGCAACTTCAACCACAAGATCTTCGCAAGTAAAATAAACCTGAAGCCTTAGGGTTCAGGCGCGACTCTGTCTTGTCACCTGTTGAGATGATCTAGGTCTGGTGAGTTCTGTCCCAAGCATCGCCAATGCCCCGCTCGCGCAGCTCATGACGGGCAATCTCATTCTTAGTCATTGTTCGCGGAAACGCGCTTACGAATTCCACATACCGCGGCACTTTGAAGAAAGCGATGCGCTCTTCGCACCAAGCAATAAGCTCTTCTGGAGGAATCGCATCAACCTCGTCGGCGAGTTGCACGTAAACCTTGATGTCCTCCTCGCCGAGCTCCGAAGGCACACCGATAGCGGCGCAATCTTGTACGCGCGGATGCGAAGTTATGGATTTTTCGACCTCGAATGCAGACACGTTCTCGCCGCGCCGTCTGATCCAGTGCGCCTCCCGGCCGACGAAATAGACATAGCCGTCATCGTCGACATATCCGAGGTCGCCGGAGTGATACCAGAGGTTTCGCCACGCCGCGAGGGTCTCCTGTGGTTTATTGATATAGCTTGTCATGTAGGTGTTCGGCACGGTCGGGCGTAACAAAATGTGACCTGTCGTATTGGCCGGCAATGGGTTGTCGTCAGCGTCAGCGATCATCACCTGCGCCCAACCATGGGGGCGCCCGCACGAGCCATTGCGGCGGTCATGCAGGCGCTCGCTACACAGTAAAACACCCATCTCAGTCATCGAGTAGACTTCAAGCATGGGAATCCCGAATCGCTCTTCGAACTCGTCACGAAGATCCTTGCGCACCTGCCCCGCCGCTATACCGACCCCAACACGCACCCTGTGTTTGCGATCGTCTGCAGACGGCTCGGCAAGCAGTAGGACGGCCATCATAGTGCCGAGCGGATCGATGATCGTAACGTCGTACTTGCGAATGATTTGCCAATAACGGC
>JBPCWB010000292.1:0-4039 GCA_051009955.1 Hyphomicrobiaceae bacterium
GCTGGGTGCCGCACACGACTGTATCGAAATTGCTTATGCGGGTGGCGACAAGCTCTTCCTGCCAGTGGAGAATATCGAACTGCTCTCCCGTTACGGCTCTGAAGCGCATGGCATTCAATTGGACAAACTGGGCGGTGCCGGCTGGCAATCCCGCAAAGCACGCCTCAAGCAACGCCTGCTGGAGATGGCAGCGGAATTGATCAAGGTCGCGGCGATGCGCCAGATCCGCGAAGCTCCCGTTCTGACCATGCCGGAAGGCACCTACGATGAATTCACGGCCCGGTTCCCATTCGACGAAACCGACGACCAAGCTGCGAGTATCGATGCCGTAACTGAGGATCTCGCTGCCGGCAAGCCGATGGATCGTCTGATCTGCGGGGATGTGGGTTTCGGCAAGACAGAAGTCGCACTGCGCGCGGCCTTCATCGCTGCCATGACCGGTCTGCAGGTTGCAGTCGTCGTTCCAACAACACTACTCGCCCGCCAGCACTACCGTACATTTAGCGATCGGTTCGTGGGCTTTCCGATCAAAGTCGCGCATGCTTCGCGCCTGGTCGGCAACAAGGAACTCAATGTCATCAAGGAGGAACTCGCAAAGGGTACGATCGACATTGTCATCGGCACCCATGCCCTGCTTGGCAAATCGATCAAGTTTGCGCACCTGGGACTGCTGGTCGTTGACGAGGAGCAGCACTTTGGCGTCGCCCATAAAGAGCGGCTCAAGCAATTGCGCGAGGACGTCCACGTGTTGACGCTTTCGGCGACCCCGATACCTCGAACGTTGCAGCTGGCGCTGTCCGGAGTCCGCGAGTTGTCGCTGATCACGACGCCGCCCGTCGATCGGCTCGCGGTCCGAACCTATATCTCGCCGTTCGACCCCGTCATCCTTCGCGAGGCTTTGCGGCGCGAGCGCTATCGTGGCGGACAGACGTTCTATGTCGTCCCGCGCATTGCCGATCTGGGAGAGGTTTCCGAATTTCTCGCTGAGTACGTGCCGGAGTTGCGTGTCGCCCAGGCCCATGGACAATTGCCCTCGAGCGAACTCGAGCGGATCATGACGGCATTCTATGACGGCGAGTTCGACATCCTGCTGTCGACAGCAATTGTCGAGTCGGGACTGGATGTGCCGAACGCAAACACATTGATCGTGCATCGCTCGGATATGTTTGGCCTGGCGCAACTCTATCAGCTGCGCGGCCGCGTCGGGCGATCAAAGACGCGGGCCTATGCATACTTCACAACGCCGCCCGGAAAGCGCTTGACGGAAGGCGCGGAAAAACGCCTGAAGGTCCTGCAATCGCTTGACACATTGGGAGCCGGCTTCTCGCTGGCGAGCCACGATCTGGATCTGCGCGGCGGCGGCAACCTGCTCGGCGAGGAGCAGTCGGGCCACATCAAGGAAGTGGGTTTTGAGCTCTACCAATCTATGCTCGAGGAGGCGATCCAGGCTTTGAAGGGCGGCCAAGACGGCAGCGCGGACGATCACTGGTCACCGCAAATTTCGTTGGGAACGGCGACGCTCATTCCGGAAGCTTATGTCGCCGATCTGCAGACCCGCCTTGGTCTTTATCGCCGCCTCTCGGGGCTGGAATCCCGAAGCCAGATCGATGAATTCGCCGAAGAGCTTGTCGACCGCTTCGGTGAGCTTCCGGCGGAGGCCAAGAGCCTGCTCGACGTTATGGAGATCAAAGGCTTTTGCCGCACTGCCGGCATTGCTCAGATCGATGCAGGCCCGAAAGGCGCCGCGATCCGGTTCCGCGATGACACTTTCGCAAACCCGGAAGGTCTCGTGGGCTTTATAGGGCGGGGTGGTGCCGGCGTGAAACTACAGCCAGACCACAAGCTCATTTGCGCTGGCGACTGGGAACGCGATGTAGATCGCGTGCAAGGCGTTCTTGGTCTTGTCCGCGAACTTGCCAAACTGGCCGGGCGGGGCACAGCCAAATCAACGGCGTAATGCGACCACCGCTGGATGCGATCTTCACTGTTTGAACCACCATGCGTCAAGCGCAACGCCGAGCATCGGCTGGCGCTCGGGGAAGGCGAGTCGTGAAGTGGCGGCCACCCATTCTTTGGGATCGTGGAACAGTGGAATGACATAGTCACCCGACAGCAGCACCCGATCAAAAGCGCGCACGGCAGCCTCGAAGGGCTTGCGGTCCTTGGCCTCCAACATGGCTGTGATGAGGGCATCAACGGCAGGGTTCTTGACGCCAGGATAATTAAAACTCCGCGGCACGTCGGCATACTTGCTAGACCAGCGATGGATCTGTTCATTGCCGGGCGAAAGCGAAGCACGATAGGTCCACTGAATAATGTCGAAATCGAAGGTCCCAAGCCGGGCCCAATACTGCGAACTCTCCATCTGTCGAATGTTTGTTTGCACGCCAAGTTTCTTCAAATCCGCCGCATATGCGAGTGCGAGCCTCTCCTGCTCGCCCGTCAAGACCAAAAACTCCGCTGCCAACGGCCGGCCGGTTGTCGTATGGACCAATTTGCGGCCCTTGAGCTGGTAGCCAGCCTGACGGAACAGCGCGAGCGACTTCTTCAGGTTGGCTCTTTGCTGGCGTGGATCCTTGGCCGTCGGTGGTCGCCAGCTCCCATCCATGACAGCCGGTTTGACCGCATCGGGAAATGGTTGCAGGAACTGTCTCTCCAGGTCGCTTGCCGGCTTACCAACTGAAGCGAGACCTGATCGGGCAAAGAAGCTGGCCGAACGCAGATAGCGTCCGTGGAACATCTGTTCATTGATGCGGCGCGCATCGAATGCCAGCATGAAAGCCTGGCGCACCTTTGGATCCGCGAATTTCGACCGGCGGGTGTTGAAGACTAATCCTGTCATGCCCGCTGGCAATCCTGTTGCGAAAGCGTACTTCTTGACTTTGCCAGACGTGACGGCAGCGAAATTGTAGCTATCGATCCAACGGGCAGGATCGTTCTCGACACGATAGTCGACACCTCCCGTCTTGAACGCCTCAAATAGCACCGAGCTGTTCCGAAAGAAATCGAACCGAATGGTATCGAAGTTAAACAAACCACGACGCACCGGCAGCTCCTTCGCCCAATAATTCGGATCACGTGTGAACACGACGGAATGACCGGGATCGACTTTCGTGATCCGGTAGGGGCCGCTCCCAATTGGTGCATCGAGGGACGTCTTGTCGAACGTCTCCGGGTCAGTGGCATGTTTGGGAAGGATCGGCATGAGGCCGATGATCAATGGTATTTCTCGATCCTCAGCCCCTTCAAATTCGAAATGAATTTCATGCTTCGATCGTGTCGTCATCCGCGAAACTTTGCCGTAATGGCTGCGCATGTACGGCCGGCCTTTGCGTCTCAATAGGTCAAGCGTGAAGGCGACATCCTCGGTGGTGATCGGACGGCCGTCGGAAAACCGGGCTGAGGGATTGAGATGAAACGTAATCGCACTGCGGTCCGCAGGAACCTGGATGAATTGCGCTATGTGACCATACAGCGTGAACGGCTCATCGGCTGAGCGCGCAAGGAGGCTCTCATAAACGTAAGTGCGAACATTCGGAGGTGCGACGCCCTTGACGATGAACGGATTGAGGCTGTCGAACGTGCCAACAGTCCCCAATACCAGCGTCCCGCCCTTTGGTGCCGCCTGATTGACGTACGGAAATGCCGTGAAATCTTGTTCAAGTTTCGGAAAGCCGTGCATGGCAATGCCATGATTCTTCGGTAGATCGGCTAAAGCAGATGTCAGCCCGCAGCCCAAACCACACACTACCGTAACAGTGGTCAGGGAGGGACGCAGAAAGCGCCAAACTTCAACTGTCCAATTGGCCATGCGGTGAGCACCGTGATATCGATTGCGTAACGTGACTGAAGCTACCTCAGTTTATCCACGTGAATGGGAAAATCATGTGAACCGAGATTGCAGAAAGACCTGAATTCCGTGGCTGCACAGCAACGTGATGGCTATTCAACCCGGTAGATCGACCATGCCGCAGTTTTAGCCATTGGATTGCCTTAATCACGCCGTTAGTCCGGCCACATTCAGCGACATAGCGCGCAA
>JBPCWB010000293.1:0-4742 GCA_051009955.1 Hyphomicrobiaceae bacterium
GGATGCCAGTCCTGGGTCAGAATGCGCACGGCAAAGCGGTCCTGCAGACCGTTCGTGACGGGAACGACCGCGTCGCCATCGGCCACGGCCAGCGCGCCTCCCGGACAGAAGTCATTCTGAATGTCGATCATCAATAGCGCAGCGTTACTTCCGACCATTGCCATGCTCCAAACTTAACGGCTGTACCTGTGAAAGGATCCTTCCGGCATCCGCCAGCTCCGGCGCCATGATACAGCCTCTTCACGATAATCCAATCACGACGCCGCGCGTATGCGTTTTCTGTTTCCGGCTCAGAAATTTCGCAACACCATTATATTCTCTCAGTTTGTCGCTCCGCCAAGAACATCGATGAGCTCATTGGCAATGCCGGCGGCAAAAGGGTGAGCGCTGGTGCTGGCCAAAGCCAGGGCCGTTTGACCGCCCCCATAGATGTTGGCCTCGGCGCTGATATCGGCACCGTGCTCAATAAGGAGTCTGGCAAGGTCCACAGCATTCAGTGGCGTCCTTTGGCGATAACTCTCGACACCATTAGCACCAAGATAGTGCAGAAGGGTTGAACGGTGACCATAGCTGCTTCGCGCTGCGACCAGATGCGGATCGTGATTGAGCCGAGACCGAAGCTGCGCGATGTCACCCGCCAGCAATTCATCCAGTGCCCGCTCGAATTGGACTTCGGGTGTCGTATCTCCCTGGGCGTCGACTTCGGCCCAGTCCTGGTACCCATATTCGCGTGACATGGTCGCCAGGGCGTCAGCGGCTGTCAGGGGCATATTCATGACGTCGTCCAACGAGCGGCCGCGAGCACCTGGCCACCATGACATCAGATGTACACCGACGCGTCTGTCACCGGCAGCATGCGCCACATACAAGACATTCGACTGTTTGGCGATTTGGTCCCGAATTGTCAGCGCCCGAAACGACGCATCCGCGAGATAGGGATGCAGGTCATCGACCATAGCGATGTCCGGTGCAACATACACGCGCATCATGAACTCATTGCTGTCGGCGACGTTACGATCGTTTGAGCAAATACCGCCGCTTCACGGCATCCTCCTCGTAATAGCCAAGCTTTCCGGGTATGCAAGAAATGAATGTCCCTATATTGGAGCCGACGAACTCTCGCGTGGCCCGTCGCAATGTCATCTCGGTTCCATCGAATTCAGCGTGCTCCGAGAGTATGAAGCATCGATCTGGCGCGCCTTCATTGAGGAGAATTTGGAAGACCGGTTCGCTGAATTGCTGGTTTGATGGAATGAGACTGGCATAGTCAGGATCAAGTTGAATGTCGTTGGCCAGAAGTGCGCGCAATTTTGAGCGTCCCTTTTCGCCGCTTGTCATCAGGTGTTCCAGTCGGGGTGCTCGGTGACGGGCGACAAACCTGAGAAAACCCTTTTCGTGGTCGTTCATTTCGGCCTTCCTCATTCATTGATATCGCTTGCGGGACATATCAATGTTGCGATCCAGGTCTTAGCTGGCGAACGGCTCGCAATTTACTCCCGCCGTTGATAGAGGAACGAACTGACCGAATATGGGCAGACGCGGATCACTCAATTCTCGAATATTTCAGTGGCATGCGGCTCATGACGACCTCCGAACGACAGCTTAACCATGTTCAGTACCGGGAATGGATCTAGCGCTATCGATTGCGCAGCGCCCTCCGTCCGGCGCGATACTGTTGCTGGACGGGCGTCTGTCACCTGAGATAGACTCTTGTCATCTGCCACGTGAGCGCAAAGGAATGGGGCATGGTACGCTGGATTGCCGCCGGGGCTCTGACTGTCGTCGCTCTTGTCAACTCGCCAGCTTCCGCTGACGTGATCGTCGGTCAGTGGTGCCCGCCTGGAGGCGGGCGCAGCGTCTCAGTTGAAAACTTTGACAATGTTTCGATTGATGGCACCGCCGTCAAAGCGAACGTTAACCGCCATCACGTCGATTTCGTCATCCCTGCAGGGGTGCAAGACGCGGGCGCGCGATTCGATGCGGACCAAATCAGCGACGAGCAGATCCGGGTTACGATCGGTTCCAAGTCAACCGAGATCTGGACTCCTTGCAAGCCCATTAGTTGAGACACGACCAAACCCGACTGTACGCGTGCAAGGCCGACCGCAAAGCGTTAGGACGTTTTCGAATGGCTGCGGGAAGGGCCTGTTGGATGCCGCGCAATCACTTGGTGGTCTTGATCCCATACCCCACGCCAACGACCTCACGGGGCCAGAACCGTTCGCGCCGTGGTTGCCGGGACCGGCCTAGTCGTGCCGACCGGCCAGTCATCCTCAAGCATGGCGTACTTGGCCTCCGTCCACCACTTGCCTTGAGCCCAAATGCAGTCTCGCGCCACTCCCTCTCTCGTCATTCCGATCTTTTCGAGAACACGAATGCAGGGGATGTTGGTTATGGATACATCCGCTTCGATCCGATGGAGGCGGCAAAATCCAAAGCCGAATATGACGAGGCGAGCTGCCATTTCCGAAGCATAGCCCTGGCTCCAGTGCGTCTCCGCGACACCGAAACCGAGGCTGGCGATGCGCGGTGCGGAGCGTGACAAGCTCACTTGTCCGATCATCTCGCCGTTGTCATTTCGAATTGCAGCAAAGACAAGTAATCGACGTCGATCGTGCGGCCCGCGGTGCTTGAGATACTGCCGGATCCGGTACGTGCTGTCGGCAAACTCCGCCGGTTCGACGGCCTGATGTTGCCACTGAGCTTCCAAGCTCTGGAAGGCATGGAGCCGCGGGCCGTCGGCTGGTCGGAGTTCGCGCAGGTGTAAGCGTTCTGTCTTGAGTTCGGGAAGCATTGCAGTGAGTCCTGCGGTTCAACATGCAAAGACAGGTTTTCGGGCTCTTACTCGCTGATTTCAGTTAGTCGCCAACGTTAATCGTTCGGTTCAACGGTCAACCGCGATCGCTGCCCAAGCGATCGCCGCAGTCCACGTGAAATCTGCGGCTGAAACAGCTTATGGTCATGATGATGCAATCTCGCGGGATCGTGCATGGACCCAAAATATGGCTTTGCTCGGTCGGTAGCGTCACGGGCGAGCGGAGCGGACTCAGAGGGTGAACTTCATTTCCGTTGGAAGAGTGAGTGACGCGTGCACAAGTTCGACACGAGTTAGCTATTGCATGTCGCAATGCGGTCCAAAGCCTTGGATAGCGTCACAGAGCTTTCGCTTTACCGGCGAAGGTTTTTCTCAAGACATGTTGCGCACGAGCCAACTCAACGAAGATAGATAGATACTTTGCGGCGGAAAACGACTGGACAGAGATCCGCCGATCCAAAGAAGTTATCGCGCAAAGAAGGGGAGGCGTGGATGACACAAAAAATATTCATAAGCTACCGTCGTGAAGATGCACAGGCAGCAGCCGGTCGGATCTTTGACCGCCTCTCGGCGGCGTTCTCCAAGGCCAACGTCTTTATGGATGTTGACGCGATCGAGCCCGGTACCGACTTCGTGTCACTGCTGGACGATCGCATGAGCCAATGCGAACTCCTCATTGCCGTTATAGGTCCCGACTGGGCCTCGATCACGGACGGCAACGGTAATCCGAGACTGAATAACCCGAATGATTATGTGCGCCTCGAAATCGGGAGTGCGATCGACAGAGAGATCCGCTTGATTCCCGTTCTTGTGGATGGTGCCCAAATGCCCGATAGCGAAAGTCTTCCGGACGATTTGAAGTCCCTCGCGAGGCGTCAGGCAGTCGAGATATCCCACCATAGGTTTCACGACGACGCCGAAAGGTTGTCGGAGTTTTTATCAAGAACTCTGGATTTACAAGCGTCTGCAAGTCATGGCAGCGGCGAACCGGCTGCGTCGTCCAGCCACCTGGTGGCGCAGTCTGGCTCCTCGTGGACTGACACACTCATATCATTCCAGGGACGGATTGCGCGGAAGCCGTTCTGGATTTGGTCGGTTGTATTGATGATAGCTTCGGTCGCGCTGCAGTACGTCACGCTTGCTCTGGCCGGTGAGCCCGCCAACGAGCTTTTCAGCGATTATCATGCCATTTCGCCAAAGGGAAAAGTCTTGATCCAGCTATCCGTGCTGCCGATTTGGTGGATGGCGTTTGCGCTGATCGCAAAGCGAATACATGACTTCGGCCATGGTTGGGGGCTCATGACATTTGTTGTTATTGTGACCGTCACGTTCCTGTTTTTCGATCTCCTGGCTGGCGTTGCACTGAAGGAACTTCCGGATCCGGAGACCAATGCCACGGCCATGGGCATAACCATGCTGCATTTCACGTTAGCGATTGTGTTCATTCTTTCATTTGTCGCCATTGGTCTCATGAAGGGTCAGACTGGCTCGAACAGATACGGCCCTGATCCGAAACAGACGTAACGGACATTGGTTCGGCAACCAAGAGAAGTCGATACAACGTTGTCGCGGACCTTCAATCCCGGGTATGGAGTGGTCGAACCAATAGCTCGCGAGGCTCAGCAATGGGCATTTGTTTTATTTACCTCAATCTTGACCGGGAAGAATATTTCGGGATCGGCGCACTCGGCGGGGGAATGAAGAGTGGCAGTCTGGGGCGCAACCTGGAAGCCCGTGCGCTCGGTCTCTTGCTGATGGAGCAGTCACCGGTTGCCAACGATAAGATTGAGCAGGGGGCTTGGGCGGGAAACCGTGTCATGGCTGTCGGCGACGGTGACGCACCGGCGAACGTTCCGGGAGCATTGATTGATGAGCGTCGGACTCTCTACGAGTACGCGCGTGAACATTGCCGAGACATTGCCTCAGC
>JBPCWB010000294.1:0-2801 GCA_051009955.1 Hyphomicrobiaceae bacterium
CCGGCGATGATCCAGCCGCAATCGAAATTGCCTGCGATCCGCGGTACCGGCACATGCGGACCTTCATCTGCGATTGCACGGGATATGGGCGCGGAGATGCTTTGGTGAACTTCGCTCCGGTTGGGTCCCGATGTGAGTGCCATCATCCAATACCGCATCAGCGGGCCGGGCACGACCAACGACTGTTTCAGATTGCCACGACAGCCGGCAACCTTGACCGCAATGTTGGTGGCCCTGCAGGTCCGGACAGCGTTCTGCGGTGGCCATTGTTCCTCCATCGCGCACGCGGCGTTTGGCAGTCCGATCTCTGGCTGTCGGTATGTCCATCCGCCAACGCGCTCCACAGTCCCTCGCGTCCTGTTCTTAAGCCGCGGCTCGCAAGAGCTGTTGTTGGATGGATGACTGCGGGCTCCGGCGCATGCTACAGGAAATTGATCAGACATTTAGGAGCCGCCCGTGACGAAGCCTGCTGCAAACGAACGCCAAAAACCGTTCCATGGCGTCAAAGTGATCGACATTTCCAATTTCCTCGCAGCCCCCATGAGCGCGATGTTCCTTGCAGATTTCGGCGCCGAAGTCATCAAAGTGGAGCGGCCGGGCACCGGCGACGAAGTCCGGTACTGGGGGCGCAACAAGAACAACGTCGGGCTGTACTATAAGATCCTTGGGCGTGGCAAAAAGTCAGTGACCGCAGATATGCGCACGCCGCTCGGCGTCGACATCGTCAAGCGATTAGTCAAGGATGCTGATATCCTGATCGAAAACTATCGCACTGGTACGCTGGAGAAGTGGGGGATTGGCCCGGAAGTCCTGCAAGCGATCAATCCAAGCTTGATTATCTTGCGCATTACAGGGTTCGGGCAGACAGGACCATACAAGAACCGACCCGGCTTCGGCACTCTGGCCGAAGCCTTTTCCGGGTTCGTCTACATCAACGGTGAGCCAGAACGGCCGCCACTGCTGCCCGGTTTCGGTCTCGCTGATTCGACGACAGGTTTGATGGGTGCCTATCTGGCATCAGCCGCACTGCATGAAAAGCGCACCTCGGGCAAGGGTCAGATTATTGATCTCGCCATTTACGAGACTCTATTCACGCTGCTTGGACCGCAAGCGATCGACTATGATCAACTCGGCGAAATCCAGCACCGCCAGGGCAGTCGCCTGCCGTTCACCGCGCCGCGCAATACATACCAGACGCGGGACCGCAAGTGGGTCTCAATGGCGGGCTCGGCCCAATCGACGTTCGAGCGGATCTGCGATGCGCTCAAGGTGCCGAACCTCGTCAAGGATCCACGGTTCTCGGATAACCGTGTGCGGCTCGAAAATGCGGCCGCACTTGATGTCGAGTTGCAAGCAGCCATTGGCCAATTCAATTTTGACGAACTGATGGAGTTGTTCATCGCGGTTGATGCGCCGGTTGCGCCGGTCAACGATATCGCGCAGATCTTTGCCGATCCACAATTCCAGGCGCGCGAGAACATCGCGACCGTTGAGGACGACGAACTCGGCGGGCCAATCAGAATGCAGAACGTTGTCGGCAAGTTCTCGGAGACACCAGGTACGATCACGAATGCAGGGCCGAAACTCGGAGCACACAATCGCGAGGTTCTAATCGAGCAGCTCGGCTTCACGGAAGATGAAATCAAAGAAGCGGGCCTTGACCTATGAAGATCCCCAACCAAGTCACCGTCGTCGATGTGGCCGCCCGCGACGGCATCCAGAGCTTCAAGAGAGCGGTTGAAACCGAGACGAAAGTCGCGATTGTTGATCGCTTGTCGACAACCGGTTTACCCGTCATCGAAGTTACAGGCTTTGCGCACCCGCGCGTGATCCCGAACCTGGCCGATGCTGAGGAGGTCTGTGCGCGTATCACGCGCAGACCGGGCGTTGTCTATCGAGGGCTCGTGCCGAATGCACGCGGAGCGGAACGAGGGATCAAAACCGAGCTTGATGAACTACTCGGCTTGATTACGGTCAGCGCCGCATATCAGAAGAAGAACCAGAATATGACGCTGGAGCAGGGCGTCGAAGAGGCGATCAAAACGTTTCGGATTGCAGACGGTGCTGGCAAGAAATGGGTGATGGCTCTGGGCATGTCGATGTGGTGTGCCTACGAGGGCCGAATCCCGGAAGAACGCGTGCTCGATATGGTCGACAAATTCCGCAATGCCGGGATGCGCCGCTTCTATCTCGCGGGCAGCCTCGGCATGGAAGACCCGCGCCACGTGTCGGAACTCATCGGCCGCGTGCTTGGCCGGCACAGCGACGTTGAGGTCGGCTTTCACGTGCACAATCTGGCGGGCTCAGGGCTTGCCAACGTCTTGGCAGCGCTTGATGCCGGCGCAACCTTCATTGAAGGCGCAATCTGCGGCATCGGTGGCGGCATCGCGATGCCAAAGACAATTGCCTCCGTCGGCAACCTCGCGACGGAAGACATCGTGCATATGCTCAATGAGATGGGCATCGAAACCGGTGTGGAAACCGCGGAGATCGCGTCAGCGTCGCGTGATGTGGCGAGCCTGCTCGGCATCGAGGCCGGCAGCCATACAGCACATGTGGGCACACGGGAAAACGTGATGGAAAGTGCAAGAAGGGCGCCGCGGGAGCATCCCGATTGAGGCGATGTCGGCAGAATTTTCAGTCCTTGTCCGGAGCCTTTGGTAGGCCGACAACCCGTCACAAGGCCCGATGGCAGTTGCTCGATCCAGACCAGCCTGCAATTGTCCACCGTCGATCTGAGAAATAGTCCTCAGAGAGCAAGGATGTCCAGATATGCATCAACGTACCCGGGATCAGGTCGA
>JBPCWB010000295.1:0-9856 GCA_051009955.1 Hyphomicrobiaceae bacterium
GACGCCCAACGGTGCCCGAGTGGCTCGATGCCCTTCTTGTGATTGCGTTCCGTCGCCGGTTCGCCGGTGAAGATCAACGACGTCGTGGATGGCAGGACCCGAGGTAGCGCGAAAGTCGGGTATGGAATTGGGATGACGTGTTCGATCTCACCTCCGCGGCCGTTCTGGGTTACGAAGATCGATTGCAGGCTAAAGAGATTGGGATCGCGCTGCATGCGACCAGCATGAACGTAGGACGAGTGGCCGTCCAAGAGATCGCCGTTCGGATCCCGTCCGCCGGACTCGAAGACCAGTTGCCCCTCATCATCTCTGACCCGCACATGCAGCCAAACCAGGCGTTCGCCTGTAAAGCCAGTCGGAACGTTATGGCCGTCCGTAGCATTCATGACCTTCACTCGGAAGGCGAGGCCATTACGGTTCGACTGCTGCCGGATCACGTCACCGATGACAAACCCATTCTTCAGGACTTCGAGCCGCTTGCGTTCTGCGTATTCAAGCATTTCGAACTGCTTGTTGAGGATCTCACGGGCGTCGTAGCGATCATCAACGGATACCCAGGCCTTGGGGAATTTATAGCCTCTAGGCAGGTTCTTTTCGAACTTGTCGGTTCCCCAACCTTCCTCGTGCTTGAACTGCAGCCATTGCCGCATCGTCTTGAACTGCGCCGCTTCCTGGTTGTGCGGGAAAATACCCGGATGGATCACCGAGTAGTCCGGCCCCGAAAACAAGTGCGACGTCAGCTTGCGGCTTTGGGTGGGTACGTCGCCAACCACGGCGGCTGGCCCTGTCGCGTATCCGGACGGCTTGCCTTGGATTTTGCCCATGTGGCAATCCTGACAGGTGATCCCCTTGGCTGCTGCCGGTGACAAACGATATTCGCTGAAGGCCTCTTCCAAGCGGAAGCCATTGAACAGCGTCACATCATGGCATGAACCGCAAAACGTCGGCGTCTTGATCGATTCAAACACGCTTGCCCGCGCGTGCATTTTTCGCCCCGGCTTCTTTTCGTCGGTGACCACGCGGAATTTCTGCGGCTCCTTCAGAACGTCATTGACGCCCTTGTTGCCAGTTGGCCCGAACACGGGGTCCGTCAATCCGCCTTCGACCAGCGCCAGGCGGCCGCTGACTTTGTTATAGGCCTTGTTGACGCGATGGCACACGACACACGTAATACCTTCACGCGACGTTGGGTGTCGGTCCAGGTTCGAAGCAAAGGGGCTCTCGCCGAGATTGCCGCCGACGGGACTATGACAGCGCAAACAGAAGTCGCCGTTGGAGCCATTGCTCAGCTTATTGATCTTGTTGTTGAGCGACAGATAGATCGGGCTGAGCTGAGCATAAGCGTGTTGTGACACGGACCACTCAGCATAATGTTTAGGGTGGCACACACCGCATGTCGCCGCTGATGGAAAGCGATTCTCGACAAACAGTTTGAGATGTTCGTCCTCGGCCTTCTTTAATGAAGCTGCATCGGCGGGCGTGGACCGCGATCTGTGTGGCCGATCGCCCTGAGTTTTCGACAGTTCTCGCTCGCCGATCAGAAGGTCGTCGCGCGGGTCGATGGTCCGCTGACTTAGCTTTTGTGCAATCTTAATCTGACTTTTCGCGCCATCGGCGATTGGTGGATGCGAACCGCCGTGAATCGATTTCAGGTAATTGCGCAGGTTCTTGATGTCGTTCGGTTGCTCCAATGGAGCATTGCTCTTCTGATCCGTTGCCTGTTTTTTGTTGGCGTGCGCGGTTGGCATCAGAGCCGCGGTTCCGACGATCGCGATGGCCCCTGCGATGGCCAGCGTGATGGATCGACGTGAACCGCGATGAACCGCATTAGATGTATTCGAGCATTGCATGACAAAAGACCCCCCGGTCGCGAGCACGCCACTTTCTCCACTCAGTTTGGCTAGTGGGGAAATTTGTCATTCCAAAGATTGGCAATCTTTTTTGAACTAAATCTCAAATTGTTATGCTCGCGTGGGAAATATGAAGGCCTTGAGAAACGAACTGTTGGTGGCGGCTAATCGCATTTCCTCAAATTAAGAAAATTAGTGAATTCGAAACCGAGAACGCTTGAATAATGAGCCAATTATCGAGCCGCTGGAGATCTCTGCGCTACTTACGCCGACGAGCGTGCCGCCGCGCGGCCTCGCGTCTCAGCGAGCGCAGCGTTTCGATAATGTCCTGCTTGAGAATTGTTCGAATCAGTCCGCCGGGCACCAGGAAACCAGTTACGATTCGGGCTTCATGGATCAATCGCGTTACCCTTCCATTGCGGATTGGATGCAGCGCCCTTTGCCCAGCGATGGATTGCAGATCGCCGCTCACGCGTTCGAACTTGATTTGCCGGTGGGCTATGTAGTCGGAGCGAATGACGCATTGCAGACGCGGCAGGAACCACTGCCATCTGACAGTATGTGCACGCAGATCCCAACGCCCGTTCTTGCCGCGCTCGATGATCTTACAGCTTTCCAGATGCCTCAGAAAGACTTCCGCGCCTTTGCAATCGAGAATGGTTCGCCAGACCGTCTTTGTGGAAACCGAAATACCGGCGATGGGGCGGATCACGACCTCGCCATTGCGTTGTTCAGTCGAGATGTCCACAACGACATTGCCGGCCATCAGTTCAGCATTCTGGAACTCGCTCAACGGAATGCGCGCTTCGGCGCAGACGGTGAGGCTCAGCCAGAGGACAATCCAGAAAGACATGCTCGATAGAAATCGAAGAGCCATTTCACGCATCCGAAATCAAATCGGCACTATCAAATTTCCAATCCCTCGCCCGGCAAATTGTTTCTGAAACGCAATTCCGAGCAACGACGAATGAAAACGGAGCGACCTGATCAATCGCGAATAAGAGGCACCAAGTGTGCCCGGAATGCGGCGAGTAGATGGACCTCGGGTGATGCATTTGAATTTGACCGGTTCCGTATTGAATAATCTGAGAATTATAAAATTCTGCGACATTGCGAATGCGTCAGGTAGCGCAATCGGAACCACGTAATTGACATATTGTCGTTGGCTTTTAGCAGGCACGAGTCGGGCACATCGGCGACGCTGGCGCGTCGCGTTATTGAGAGTTTGGCCGTGGCAAGTGCAGTGCGAATCACAACCATATTTCCATTGGCAGCCATCACCCTGCTCGCCGGGTGTGGAACAGTTCCACAGGCCTACCGCCTCAGTGGTGACTTCACTGCTCCCCAGTCGCAGGTCGATCACTGCAGCGCCTTGCTCGCCGCAGTTCGGCAAGCGACTTGGGCTGCCGGCGTTGGAGATGGTGAAGCCGCTAGAATAGCAGGCTTTCCGTATCTGCGCGTCAATCGCTTCTTCGCCCATGTCGGGCGGCGCTTCGACGGCAAGGCAGCAAGTCCCGCATTTAACGCTTGGGTGAAAAACTTGCGCCAACTGGATGCCGAGGCAACGCGCATCGAAATAAGAAACCTGCCTGCGCCCGCATTCCGATCATTGCGTAAGGCGACAGGCGTCCGGAGCCCAATCCGCCAATCGGTGGTCGATGCAGTGGAGGAGTGCGCGAAAGAAAAGCAAACGGAGTTGCGCAGCGTAGAACGGCGGCGCGCCTTGCTCCGCTCGGCCAGTGTCCCCGAAGACTATTCAGATGCGGCGCGCACACTTGGCGTTTTTCCTCTCAGCTCCATTCCAATTTCAGTCGGCTGGGAGAATTGGAAGCAAACGCACCTCCTGACGTTCGCTAGAACAGCGGCGGCGGTTCCGACAACCGCCAATAAAGTCGCCTACGTTCCGCCAGTCGCTGCTCCGCGGCTACGGCCAAGGGACGTTAAAGCCCTTGTCGATCGCAGTCGCGACCGCTCGCTTGGTATTCCGCGGCCGAGCGGTGAGGCTCGTTCGCGATTGTTGCAGAATTTCGCGCCCATCTGGCTGATTGACGGGACGAAGCCGTATGACCGGCCGGGTCATCCGCGATGGTACGGTGGGAGCACGATCGACATCGACACAGGGCAGCCGTCAGTCTTTGCGCGGATCGGTCATACCGTCATCGATGATCAGGTCTATCTGCAGTTGATCTATACCATCTGGTTCAGTGAACGGCCGTTGCAAAGCCCCGCAGACCTGCTCGGCGGCAAGCTCGATGGCGTCATTTGGCGTGTCACACTTGGCTCCGACGGGCAGCCATTGATCTATGACACCATACATGCCTGCGGATGTTATCATCTGTTGTTCCCGTCATCCGATTTCCGCAAACGTTTCCAGGGTCGTTCGCGGCGACAGTTGCGGGAGGTCCCGGCAATTCTGCCGACGCTGCCGACGCTCAGGCGGAATGAGAGGATCGTTCTCCACGTTGCCTCAGCCACGCACTATGTTTCGCGTGTGACAACGTCCGGCGAGTCAGATGCCGGAGGACAGTCGCAGCGCTATAAGCTCACGGATGCATCGGTCTTGAGATCGTTGCCCGTGGTGGACGGGCGCCGGCGCAGCATGTTTCAACCCGATGGACTGGTGGCCGGAAGCGACCGTCTCGAACGGTTCGTGCTTTGGCCGAGCGGGGTCAAGAGCCCCGGCGCAATGCGTCAATGGGGGCGACACGCGATCGCCTTGGTCGACCGTCGACATTTCGATGATGCGGATTTATTTCACCAGATCTTTGGCCAGTAGATCGTGCTGCGTCGAACCTGGTGGATCGCGGCAAGTCATCGACTCATGACGTCGAAGATTCTCGGGCTCCAAGCAACGTCGCCGACTCGTACGGCACGCCCCCTGCGCAACGGACAATCAGCGCTTTGCAGATGTCTGGTCTGAACAGCTGATGCCGGGCTGCACGGTGCATCAAAAGACGGTTCCGGTTCGGCGAGATCAACTCAACCGCCAGCCGAGACAAAACATCTAGGGAACTCGACGTCGCAACCGGAATTCGTTGAGTTCCGGCGCCCGTCGCTGCGCAACACTTCGGGGACGCACTCGTCGGCGTTTTGGCGCAGCCTTGCGTTCAATCGCTGCATTGCCGTCGTGATCTGTCTGCCGCAGTCGGCCCTTGGCAAGCGTGTTGCTGCTTTTCGCCGGTGCTTTGCCCGGGAGAGGCGGAATGATGGCGATCAAATCGTTGTCTGTATCAGGGTTGCCGACACCCAGCCCAATGTCTTCATCATTCTGCGGCAGAGGCCGAAGGCTTTGCGGGACAATGCGAGACTCAGTACTTTTCGCAAGTGCGGCAACGAGCTTCTTAATGGAGGATTCCGCGGCCTTGCGCTTGTTTTGCTCGGCAGTCAACTGCTGCCGGGTGCGACGGACGACTTCGGTGGTCAATTTGAGGACCGCTTTCTGTTCCTGCAGTGAGCGCGCGGTTTGGGCGGCCTTCAACTGTGCAGCTTCGCGGGCTTTGCGTTCTTGAACGAGCAGCCGTTCAACTTGTTTGATAGCCTGTTTCGTTTTTTCCTGGTTGGCGAGAAAGTCTTGTTCGTGCTGTTTCGACTGCGAGGCCAGTGCAGCGTTGGCCTCGTCGACCTGGCGCTTTAGTCCTGCAACGGAATCGGCGTTTCGCTGTGCCAACGTCGCCAGAGTCTCGCGGTCTGCGCGTTTGCGTTCAATTGTCGCCAAGGCGTCTTGAGTGGATCGGGCGGCCTTCAACTCGGCGGCTTCGCGGGCTTTGCGTTCCTCAATGAGCAGCTGTTCGGCCTGTTTGATAGCCAGTTTGGTTTTTTCCTGCGTGGCGAGGAGGTTTTGTTCGTGTTGCTTCGACTGCGAGGCCAGTGCAGCATTGGCTTTCTCGAACTCGTGCTTTAGCCGAGCGACGGTCTCAGCGTTCCGCCGAGCCATCGTCGCCAGAGCTTCTCGGTCTGCTCGTTCGCGCTCAACTGTCGCCAGGGCTTCTTGAATGGCGAGCTCGGCCTCTCGCCTTTTCTTCTCTTCCGCAGCCAGTTTCTGCTTGGTCCGTTCAATGACCAACGAGCGTTGCTCCAGGGCGTGTCGTTTTTCTTCCAGCAATTTCGCCAGCCGGCTCGCTTCTTCGTCAGCCGTTTGGCGGGCCGCGCTTTCGCGCGAGAGGATCGAGCGCAGATCGTCTGAGGGATTGTTAATTGCAACGGCGAACGGTTTGTCCGGACCATCGTCAACGCCGATAAACAGCCACGCCGAGAGCCCCAGGGCGATGGCCAGGGAACCCAATGCCAATGTGGCAAATACGCGAGAGGCGATCTTGCGCTGTGAGGGATTTGGCGTGTGCTGCGTCACCCGCTGTGGGGCGCTGCTGCCGAAGAACCAGATGTGACCCTCGATGTCCTTGCAACCAAATGATCGCCCTCCGGAGTCATCGTCGTTGCCATCGAATACGATGGTTGCACCGGCCTTGGTTGCCCGGGCGTGCAGTGTGTCGACATCGTCGACAAGGAGATAGCATGATTGCGTTTCCGCCCCCCCGACCTGATCGGGTTGGGCCATGAGTCCGTCAACGTCCTGGTTCCTCGTGGACCCAAGCATGAGCATGCTGTTGCCGAACGATAGTTCGGCGTAGTCCAGCAAGCCCTTCTTGTCACGGACCACCCGATGGACTTCGAAGCCAAATGCCAGGCACAACCAACCCACCGCGGCATCGAGATCGCGATAGCGCATCGCTGGCACGATCGCTTTCGAGGAGTTCCTGGGCGCCACCGTCATCAGCTTCTCCCAAGATTGAAAAATCACGCAGTTTATATTGCCCTCAGCCCACGATGTTCTCAGACTGCCTATTAAATAGGCGGCCTAAGGAATTTCTGTAAGCTGTTGTATTCAATCCCAAAAAGTTCCCCGCACTTTTCAGTTTCCCACATGTTCTGAACAAAAGTCTAGTGCTGGGCAAGAATAAGGCTTTCACGTTTATTTTGTTCGGACGCTGTCGGAATTGGAGGTTGTGCAGCGGTCGTGTCACGCAATTGCGAACCCAGTCCGGAGCGCGCGGTAAAAAAGGCAGCGCACTGGCGCTGGTGATCGGGTTCACTCAGCGGTCATATTGTCTGTCGGGCGAAGAAATGCTGGCCGATTGACCGAACCCCATGACGGTTCGACTCGATCCCAATGGTCTTGCGTAATTGGATTCCCGCTGCCGGCGCAGTTACGGCGGAATGTGAGAAGGCAGATGTGGCAATCCATATTCGGATGATGACGTCTGTGCACGGTAGACTACTCGCCGACCGCGCTCGTGGACCATATGCTCACAGTGAATCAGCAATATCAGCCTGGGTCGATAACGCATGAAGTGGCATATTGGTGACGTCACTGTTACCAAGATCGTGGAGCTTGAGACAACCGGGGGCAGCCGTTTCATTCTCCCGCAGGCGACGCGCGAGATGGTTCAGCCAATTACCTGGCTGTACCCGCACTTTGCCGATGAAAACGGTCGGCTCAAGATGAGCATCCACGCTTTGATGATCGAGGCTCCTGGACGCAGGATCATTGTCGACACGTGTCTCGGCAACGATAAGAAGGACCGCAAAATTCCAACCTGGAACGATCGACAGGGGCGATTTCTGTTTGACCTTGCCGAAGCAGGGTTTGATCGCGCAACGATCGATACCGTTCTGTGTACCCATCTCCATGTCGATCACGTCGGCTGGAATGCGATGCTGGTCGGCGGCCGCTGGGTGCCAACTTTTCCCAATGCGCGCTATTTGTTCGGTCGCGTAGAATACGAACATTGGGACGCTCAGACGGACCGGTCCGACATGCTGACCGTCTTCGCTGACAGTGTGCAGCCGATCCTGGAGGCTGGACTAGCCGAGTTGGTTGAATGGGACCATGAGCTCTGCCCGGAAGTCCGGCTGATGCCAAGCCCGGGACACACACCCGGGCACGCGAGCGTTCTGATCAATTCGCAGGGCGAGCGTGCCCTGATCACCGGCGATTTTGCACATCATCCCTGTCAAATGGCGCATCCGGAGTGGTCATCGACGGCAGACGTCGACCCGGCCGCAGCGGAAGCAACCCGCCGACGCATCCTGGGTGATCTTGCTGGCGAACCAGTCTTGATGATCGGCACACATTTCTCAGGCCCGACGGCCGGATTCGTGCAGCAAGACGGAAACGCCTTCCGTCTTGCAGTCTAGGCAGTAGGAAAATGCGCAGCGACAGCAGGCGTTTGATGTCCGTCGAGGGCCTGAATCCGGGGAGTCCGCCCCAAGATCTCGCGCCATCGATGACGATTGATCGATTGATGTGTCAGATGAACGGCTATTGGCAGGTTTCAAATGCCGTTTTCGGCAATTGGACGCGAGGCATCAGGCGTCAGTACTGCTCGGCGGAGAGTTCATGAACCGAGCATTGCAGACGGAAACAGAGTCTCGGCCGCACCTCAGCTTGCGTGATTGTTATGCTTTTTTTGCGCCGCTGGTGTTGATGGTCGAACTCAACATGATCTCGAAATCGGCCATTCACGCGTTTCTTGCGCGAACGGAAACGCCGAGTACCACGCTTGCAGCTTTCAATGCCGCCTTCACTTTTTACTATGCCATTACGAGCGCCACTGAAATTACAGCACTGTTGTGCCTGTCGTACCTGAAATCCCGAGCAGACGTTTTGCGATTGCTTCTGTTTATGGCCGCCCTGCTCGTGATCCCGATCAGTTTGGTGATGACGATTGCGCTGACTGACACTGGCAATGCCATGTTTGGCGACTGGTTCGGTCTAAGTGCACAAGGGCAGCGTGAAGCCCGTGCGGCGGTCGGACTTCTCATCTTCAGCATGCCGGTCCTGCTATTGCGCGGTGTTGCGTTCGCGCTGCTGATGCTCAATCGTCGGACCATCATCATTACCTGGAGTACCCTGGTCCGCCTCGCATCACTTGGCGCATCGTTGCTTGTGCTGCCGATGTGGCTGGAGGGGGCAGCGATTGGCGCGGGTGCACTGGTGCTGTGCATGGCCTCAGAGACGGTGTTTGCCTGGCTGTTTGCCTGGAAGCATCTGATGGCGCTGCCGGGTGTACGCCAGACCCAGGATACGGTTTTCGGTTATTGGCAGTTCGCCTGGCCGCTGATCATCAATACCTCGGCTGACATGGGCGTCATCTTCGTCATCAATCTGTTTCTCGGTCGGCTGAGCCAGGCCGAACTCGCGGTCGCGGCCTTTGGTGTGGTGCATGGTTTGGTGTCGCTGCTGATGGGGCCGATGCGCAACATGACGCAGTCAGCGCAGACGCTGGTGGCGCGCCGGGAAGACATCCGCGTGATGTTGTTGTTCACAGGTCAGCTTATTGCGCTCTTCGCCTTGCTCGCCATGGGTCTCTTTCAAACCTCGCTGCGCGATGAGATCCTGCGGGGCATTATGGGTTTGCCGCCTGAGTTGGCTGCCTATTGTGAACCTGCTCTGGCTTTCTCGTTCGTAATGGCGGCGTTCTGGGGAAGCACGGCTTTGTTTCGCGGGTTTCTGGCGCGGGCGCGAACCACGCGTTCGCTGGCGCTCAGCGGGATTTTGCGTATTGCAACAGCAGCATTGGCGGGTTCCGCTGGTTTCGCCTATCCGGAAGTCAACGGCGCTGTTTTGGGCGTCACGGCCTGGGTTCTGTCCTACATCGTCGAGATGGCCATCAGCAGTTGGCGCCTACACCAGCTTGGTTGGTTTGTTGAGCCGGCAAAGCAGGGACATACAAGGTAGGTCCCAGTTTTTCCTTGGCTCTTTCCGCTTCTGAAATACGGTGGATTGCCTTGCCGGACTACGATCGATCATCCTTATAGGGATGCACGTTGATCCAGTGCTGCGCAATGTCGATGCGACGCGTAATCCAGACATCCGGCTTCGTTGTCACGTAGTCCAATAGGCGCTGCAGGCCCATGGCGCGCGCGGGGTGCCCGATCAGGCGCGGGTGCAGGCCGACAGACATCATCTTTGGTTGCGTTTGTCCCTCTTCGTAGAGCATGTCGAA
>JBPCWB010000296.1:0-5811 GCA_051009955.1 Hyphomicrobiaceae bacterium
GCGGGAGCTGTGCGTTGGGCGGTCCGGAAGTTTGCATGTAGCCGGGATCACCGCGACCGCACAATCGGCAGATTTGTCAAATTATGCGTTCGCCCGGAAATCATGATGTGCCGGCAATCTATCGCAACAGGGAGTAATTGCCATCGTGCAGCTGCCAGGCGCACGAAGAAACCGGAATATTTCTTATGCTGGCGCGATCAGCATCTTGAGCTGCCTGTTGATTTGGTGCAAGTCTCAACCCTGACAAACAACGCAATCGCATAACAATTGGCGAGGATCAATGGCAGGGAACGTCAACTACCGCAAGTCGGCTCGAATCGAGTGGACGGATATCAGCAAGTTAACCAGTGGCGCTGGTTACCTGCGCGGCAAGCCGCATTTTGAAGGCAACCTGAAAGACGCAGTCTTGGCGTACTTCGAACTACCGCGGTCAAATCGTGCAACGGCGTTGATGCGCATTGATCCGCAAGTGGCTCTACGAAATAAAACGCTGCTGAGAGCAACCGACATCGAAGCGCTCAGAAGGCGGGAAGATTTTCCTGATCGCTAGTTTCGGCACCATGAAGTCACGACTCGCGTCAAGGTTGTGGGAGCCGGCGAAGGCATTTCAATCTAGCAATCGGCTCGGTTCGACGTCGCTCTTTTCCACTTCCGCGTCTTGGCCGCCCGTTTGATTTCGTCGTCCGTCCAGCCCCTTGGTTTGGTCCGCTGATTTGTGAGTTCTCGACTAAGCTTCCGGGCTCTGGCGCACACACTTCCATCCATTGCCGGCGGCATTCAGGTCGGCATTCGCCGGGACATCGACTGAAGCTCAGTCAGTCTCGGAAGCATTGTACGCTCTCATGCACGCCCGGCCGCTCCCGTATGTCGAGCCAGACAAGAAAGCATTAGCCGGCACTTTGATAATAACGCACGCATCATCAACCTTTCGAAATCCATGCTTGCACTTCCACGTATCACCAATGTCAATGCTGCGCCTTCTTCAAATTCCGTGCTGCCTGATCCGTCAGGCTGTCAACAAGGTTCAGCGATCGCTCTTGCAACGACCGTCACCTAGATTGTTAACGAATACCGCATATGACTGCTCGATCGTGACCCGCCGCAATTCGCGCGTCATGCCATCTAGTGCGAGTTTCGGCTTCGAGGTCTCAAATGATTTATGCTGTCATTGGCGTGTTGTTTCTAATCCCTCTTGCAGTATTGGGTGCGGCAGCTTGGAACAAACATGTGACCGCACAAAAAATCAAGCATAGCAGGCTTCGATCGACGCGAAGGACCAGGCTGTCTCGATCTGACACTGCCGCCGCAGAGACGGCTGCTAACACGCAGGCCAGGAACCAGCCGCCAAAGTTTGGTCGTCGGTCATACAAAGGGTAAGTGGCAGCTCGGAAGATGAATGGTCCGATCTTTCTCAAAACTGACCGCAGTGCTTGGCAAGGCTTTGGGTTCACTCCTGCATTTGCCTGAGGTAGTGCTCGGCGTGCTGGTAAAGATTTTCAGCTTCAATGATATCCCCGCTAGCGGCGGCGTCGCGCGCTCGGACCATGTAACGCTCATACTGACGTTTCGCGTTCATGAAGCTATTGGGATTCGAATGGGCCGCATTCGATTTTGACGTCACGCTCATCGACCGGTTAGTCCCTGAGCGTTTTTTGGAGTTGCGACGGTTCGCGTTCGATGGTTTTGCGGTGAGCATGTGATGAACCCCCCTGATGTTGGATTGAAGAATTGTCTGAATTCAAGATCCGCCCCCCACGTTTCCTGATAGCTGCGGCCGCCGACCGCGTTGTGAAGTACTCCCTGAAAAGCGAGCCATCGAGGATCGCTGTCCTAGGGCCTTGTCCTTCGTTGTGGAATCTTTGACTTCAACTCATTGAATCGCCGCGGCTTTGGTGCCTGCAGCATCATGGTCATCGGCTGGCTCATCGTTTGGCGTCCAACGTAAACGCCAATGTCGTGGCCAGCGCCGCGATCCGATGCAGTTTCTTCGCCGCCGCTGCTCTTTCCGCCTTGGCTGGCGATTTCAGTTGCTCTGACACTTCAGCGAGTAACGTTTGAATTTGCAAGAATGACTCATCCATACCTAGCTCATCGGTTCGAGTTCATTGCACGTGGCGCACGACATGGCAGAAACAAGATCGCGGTCATGCCGCGAACCAATCACGGGCCCATTTCCCAGCCCAAACGTACGATTGTAGTAATCTGTCCCAGCCCAACGATTAAGGTCGATCACGGCAGTCTGCCGACGAGATCCTTCCAAATTCAGCAAGAGTTTGGCGCAATCCGAACAACGACCGGGAGCAGGTGAACTTCGGCAACACGGCTGCCCTACGGTCTTGCTTGGGTTGTCATGTTAGCATGGTCCAAGAATCGCTGGAGGATTTCCGATCTTTCTGTCTCCAAGATCGGAAATCTCTGAAGTCTCTCACTATATAGGGAAGGACTGAGTGCGAAATAAGTGCGGGCGTTGAGTTTTGCGCAGATCACCTTGGCAGACTGACCAACCGTCCAAGTGTTCGTCGCGCTGTCTCTTGGTTGACGTTGCGGCTATACTGAGGTGCCAAGCGGCGTGAGTCGCGTGGCGCCGGACGCGCTATCAATTGATCTTGCATTTGCATCGGTCCGCCATCCGGATACGCTTTCTTGGACAGCCCGAGAGCGTAGCACTGGTAGGTATTGTCGCGAGCAATTTGCAGCCAGGTGGAAGGCAATGCTTGAACCGCTCGAAGTTGCAAACGTCTTTTCGCCCGACGAGTGCCGTCAGGTTGTCGCTGTGGCGAACGCGGGTCAGTTCGATCAATCTGCCCTCGTTGGTGGACGGCAGGCCGGTTTGCTTCGTCGCGCCCGAACTTCGTGGTTGGACGAAACCACCAATGCTTCTTGGATATTTGGGCGAATGTTGCACGCATGTGCCGAGGTCAATCGCCATCATTTCGACTTTCAGCTAGAAGAATTCGCTGAGCGAATGCAGGTTTCGCGGTACAGTGCAGAACAAGCCGACTTCTTCGACTGGCATGTTGACGTCGGTGATGGCCCGACGGCCATGCGCCGAAAACTTACCATTGTCGTTCAGCTCTCCGAGAGCGACAGCTATGAGGGCGGCAATTTGGAATCCAACGCCAATGGTTCTGTAAGAACGTGTTCTCGGGAGATTGGAGCCGCGCTGGTGCTGCCCAGCTTTGTTCTCCATCGTGTGAGCCCCATGATCAAGGGTAACCGATTTTCGCTAACGCTCTGGTCACATGGTCCGGCGTTTAGATGACTGCGGATGATGGCCGAACTTGCCCGGCTCTCACCTAAGAGACCCCAGAAGTGAGCATCAAGCCCTTGTGGGATCAGACAGGGCGTGTACTCAAGTATAAACTGGCGCATAATGGTCTTTCTTCCATCATGCGGCGTCAGCGGCGTAGGGATCGCAATGACATCCACGGGCCTGGACTTCCACTTGGCGCTGTTCTGCGACTTCGAGAACGTCGCACTCGGTGTGCGCGATGCAAAGATCCCGAAGTTCGACATGAAGCTGGTGCTCGAGAGGTTGCTGCTGAAGGGCAGCATCGTCGTCAAGAAGGCCTATTGCGACTGGGATCGCTACAAGGCGTTCAAGCCGACCATGCACGAGGCCGCCTTCGAACTCATCGAGATTCCTCACACGCGACAATCCGGAAAGAACTCAGCCGACATCCGCATGGTCGTCGACGCTCTCGACCTTTGCTACACGAAAGAGCACATCGACATCTTTGTGATCATCAGCGGTGATTCGGACTTTTCGCCACTCGTCAGCAAGTTGCGCGAGAACGCCAAGACCGTGATCGGGGTCGGCGTGAAGAACAGCACCTCGGAACTGCTTATGAACAACTGCGACGAGTTCATCTTCTACGACGACCTTGCCCGCGCCAGCGCTTCGACCAAGTCACGCCGTTCGCGTCCGGCAAAGAAAAAGACCGCAGCGGAGAAGAAACCTGCACAGTCGGCGGCGGGAAAGGTCGCGGTCCCGGAGGAGGCCGGCAATGATGCGGACCGGCAAGGCGAGGCCATTGATCTCGTCCTAGAGACGGCGGAGGCGCTTTTTGCCGAAGGCGTCGACCGCGTGTGGGGTTCGATGGTCAAGCAAACCCTGAAGCGCCGGCGCCCAGGCTTCAACGAGAACTTCTACGGGTTCCGGTCGTTCAGCGACCTGTTGGAGGAGGCAGAAGATCGCGGCGTCTTGGACATTGAGGCTGACGAGCGCTCCGGAGGCTACGTGATCCGTGCAGTCCGGCGCGAGGAATGATGCAAAGCAATGCGCCTTTCGCTAAATTTGAGCGAGCCGCGCATGGCGGCGCGCCCTTGGCACGCAATACATCAGCGAGAGGATGACCCGTTGACGCTGACATCCGCACCCAACAGGCTGGTCATCCGCCCGCACGATGTACGGACAGGCCGATGATCGAATCCCTTCTGCTCACCTCGGCACGCGTCATCACATTCGAGCGGCAGCGGCAGCTGACGAATGCGAGCGGCTTCTTCTTTGAGCGGGATGAGCGGCTGTTCTTGGTGACGAGCCGGCACGTGCTCGTCGACGAATCGAGCGAGCACTTCCCAGACCGCATCGAGATCGAGCTACACGTCGACGCGCAGAACCTGACACAGTCCACCAGCTTTTCGATTCCCCTATATAGAGACGGCAAGAGTGTCTGGCGCCAAGGCCTTGACACGGCCGGAGAAATCGACGTGGCCGTGATCGAGATTGAACGCCCGGCGCTACCCGTTACGACAATTCATAGGGCGTTCACGCCCGAGAACCTGCTTGGCCCTCACGAGCAACCCGAGGTCGGCACCACGCTGCTGGTGATGGGGTTTCCGCTCGGCTTCCACGACACGCTGCATCACATGCCCGTGGTCCGCCACGCCGTGATCGCCTCTTCCTTCGGCCTGCGCTTCCAGGGCCAGGGCTACTTCCTCACCGATGCGCGCACGCACCGGGGCACGAGCGGTGCGCCCGTCGTCATGCGCGCTTCCGAGCGAAAAACAAACTCCGGAGATCTGCCTTGGATGCTCCTCGGCGTCCACTCGGCAAGGTTCGATGTCGGGACGCGCGATTTGAAGCTAGACGAGGCGCTCGGGCTGAACTGCGCCTGGTACGCCGACATCCTGCTAACGCTCACCGAAAGCTGACATCGGACAGCGCCGAAAAGACGGTTCGCTCAAGAAGGCGCCATTCGGACCTCCCAATGTGAGCAACGAAATGCCGAAGGCGGCTTCGTCTGAACTTGCATTGGTTGCGGATATCTTGCGGCACAAAGCCGACTTTGGTTCAGAGCGGCCACGAACAGTTCTTTGAGGAGTAGCAGGTGGCTGATTGAGTCGGGCCGGGTGGTGCAAATCGATCATTGAGTGTCGAGAGTTACGTCCAGCGCTTGCTGCTTTGCGCATCAGTGTCCAGGAGACAGTCATACGGGAACGGTACGGCGCTGGCGCCACAAATTTGTTGGCCTGGCTGCCCAGGAGCATTCTTGAGAAGCCCCGGCGGCCGTGAGTGGACATGACGATGAGATCACAGCCGCGGTTTGTTGCGACGTGTAGGATGCCTTCTGCTGCGCATTGATCTTTCACATGCTCAATCTCACAGGAAACATTCATCGCCTGCACATTCTGCGCAACGTGCACAAGTCGTTGAGAAGAGCCCTTGCGGGGCGCTCACGGCCAGGAGTGCTTTCATGAGTTGTTCATGTCGAACTTAATGCAAGTTCATTTGCATGACAGGCGAAATTTTGGCCGGCGGCTTAGCTTCATTCTCAATGGAGGCAATCAAGATGAAGGAGAAGCACCGTG
>JBPCWB010000297.1:0-4014 GCA_051009955.1 Hyphomicrobiaceae bacterium
TCCGAGCAGAGCGGGCGTTGGTCCAGATTTGCCGACTATCCTGCGAATTCCACTGTCCATCGATCCCTCCAGCCGGTGGCATTGAGCTGAGCACGCTCAGAATGGCCTGCGGCCGGAATTCCACTTCGTTCGCTTGAAGGATCAGTTCCATAATCGAGCACAATTGTATCACAGAAGTGCCGACACCTCTGGGAGGGGCCATTTGTATCCTGTCGCAGTGTTGAAGATGACTGCCGTCTCGTCTTGCGACACGCGCCCGGCCGCCAGATCCTCTCGATAGGCCGCCAGGCAGGCAGCGCCTTCGAGGCATAGGTGGATGCCATGATCCTGTGCCGCCTCAGTATGACATTTGAAAACCGCCTCGTCTGAGACATCGGTGGCATGGCCATTCGATGCGCGCAGCACTTCGATAATCAAACGTCCACCCAACGGCTTTGGCACGCGTACGCCCGGGACCAGTGTCGTGATCGGGTTGAACGCCTCTTGAACATCTGCCTGGCCGGCGTCGAAGGCTTTCTTGATCGGGCTGCATCCGTGCGTCTGCACAGAGACCATGCGCGGCAGCTTCGTGCCAATCCAGTCGAGTTCACGCAATTCGCCAAACGCCTTCCACATGCCAATAAAACCGGTTCCGCCGCCGGTCGGGTAGTAGATGATGTCGGGTAACGACCAATCGAATTGCAGGGCCAGTTCGAGCCCGATCGTCTTTTTTCCCTCCAGCCGATAGGGCTCCGCGAGTGTAGCAAGATTGTGCCATCCATGTTCGGCCGCGGCAGCACGAGCGAACTCGCCGCACCTGTCGATCAAGCCATCGACCCGATGTGTTTGCCCCCCGAAGAACGCAATTTCTCGGAGGGTTATCTCAGGTGTGTCGTCAGGCGTGAAAACGTGAACCTGCATCCCGGCTGCAGCACCGTAGGCTGCAGCGGCAGCTCCGGCGTTGCCCGCCGTTGGTACGACCAGCTCCATCCTACCGAAATGGCGCGCCATACTTATCGCCATTGCCATGCCGCGAGCCTTGAATGAACCGGTAGGAAGGCGACCTTCATCCTTAATAAGGATGTGACCTTTGCCGTGCTTTGGGCCGAGGTCGATTGGAACGAGTGGTGTGATGTTTTCACCCAGCGTAACGCGATATATATCAGCGTCCAACGGTAGCAACTCTTGCCACATCCACATGTCGCCGGTGCGCTCACCAATGGCACTGCGTTGGAGCTCGGCGCCGATCTTCTGCAAATCATATCGGATCAGAAGCGGGGCACCGTCATCGGACAAACCGTGCAAACGGTCCGCCGTGTAGTGTTTCCCCGTAAAGCTGCATTCGAGATGTGTGACGTATGTTCTCATGACGCTTGTGCATGGGTTTGACTGGCAGATCTCTTCAGAGCCGACAGCCGAGCTGCCGCGGCGAGCCGCACGCCTGGCGGGGTTTGCCGCTGGGAATTGACAACGGCCGCGCGAACGCCCGTTAGATCAGCCAAACTTCGACAGGACCTGCCCGACAATGACGATCGCGCGAGTGACAATGTCTGCACGTAGCGTCGAAGTAAGTGAGGTGCCATTAACTTACAATTGCCGCCCATAGCAGGACCAGACCAACCAACGATGTTCCGAGCCCGAACACCATCACCGTGCTTGGTGACAAGTTCCAGTTGGCGAACAACCCCAGGAACCACCTGCGGCATGCAAGCATGAGAACGCCTTCCGCAAGACACGCCCAGCCGACAAGCGAAACAAATCCCGACAGTAGGCTGTCCCAATTATTGTGCACAGCGACAATCGCGCCGCCGATGGCAAACGCGATGAGGCCACCCAAAAACCCAATCATGGCCTGGGACGTCAACTCTCGCATCAATTCGGAAACATGATTGCGCTCGGCGAGCAGGCCGATGCCTCCGGCGACAAAGTATAGGCCAATCAGAGCAGCGAGTGTGTCGGTAATGGTCACACCGACAGCATGCCGATCCCTCGAAGGTGACGCAAGGATGGAATCGACTTCACATCGCGTTTTGTTTCAGGCTCGTGCCAAGGGTGCTCTTCGTCAGTTGCCATTGCCGGTCGACTGGCGGACTTGTGAGATGCTGTCTGGCGGCCCCGACGACCCGTCGTTGCCATCTCCCGAGCACCGGTCAACATCCTCCGTTGGGTGGCAGGCCGTATGGAGCCGCGCGCCGCGCCGGGTTTCGTTAAAGATGACGATTAACGGACAGACGTGCCCTTACGAGACCTCGCTGCCTTGGCAACAGGCTTCGGCCCGCATTTTTCCATTGGCTGAGCCGTCGTCACCCACCCGTCTTTGATCACTTCGACGATGTATCGTCGGCAGTTGTGAAGAGCACTTGCTACGAAGCGAACCTGGAAGCGCGCAAGATCCCTATGTCGCCCCTCGGGCCATGCGAACACTTTGTCGTCAGGCGTTTTGGCCAATGCCGTCCGCACGGCGTGAGCGGCATTACGGTAGTCGGTTAGGCTCAATCGGACCAAAAGAGCGCGAGACAGACCGGGATGCAAACCTGCCGCCAACGCGCGAACTTGATAGGCGTCGCTCTTATCAACCGTCGGCGGCGGGAGGGGCGATACTGGTTGTGCTTCAGTCGCGCCGGGAGTGTGGGCAGATGTTGTCTCTTGCTCATCGACCGATTGTGATGCAGGCAGTTCGTGCCCGCTGTCTTGCGTGTCGGACGCAGAGGCTGTGACGGGTATGCTCTGTTCTATCGGACCCGGCGCTATTTCGGCCTGCGTAACGGATGCATCCTGCGCCAGATCAGGCAACTGGCCCGGACGTTCGAGGCCGACCTCGAACAGGATTAAGTATAAGCTTATCGCAATTGCAGTTATAACCCCGCCCCAGGGCAGGGAGACGCGACGCTCTTCATCGTACGGTCCGCCAATTCTCTCTTCTGAGAAAACGGAGCCAAACATTGCTTCGCCTTCAGTCCCGACAGATGAATGCCTGAACGGCTGGGCGCTGATACGCTGGGATGACATACGCATGGCCGATCCTAACCGACTGCCCCCTGGGTCGAACTGGATGCCGCAAGCTCTTTTGCATCGTAAAAAACTGACCAAACGATGGCACGTGTCTGCATCTCCAATCAGACGGTATCAATGGAGATGCGGCAGACCGTTGAGCTTGAATATCAGTTTCGCGATGTTCGGAACATGGTCTCCTGGTAACGCAAAGTCGCCATTCAAATTCGTGTTCGATGACGTTGACCGAGGAGAGGAGAAGCTGACGTCGTGAGCAGCGATCTCCTAACACTGTGGCTACACCGCATAGACGTGTCGATTGCAGGCAAACTCATCATCTGGCGACCGCAGCTCGTTGCCGTGATGACCGCTTCACGCCCCTTGCCGCCGACATCAGATTGTTCGCCATGTGGGGCAGTCCGGCAGTTGCGGCCAATCCGATCAGATGGACGGTGACAGTGGGCGAATTCCAATTCAGGCTTGAACGTGATGGCCCGCCGAATTGCAGCGCCATATCCTCCAACTTTTTGGCATGCAACAGGAGAGGCGTCATTTGCTGTCGGACGAACCCAGGTTCGATTGCCGGAGCGGCCACCATATTGTCCGGCCATCGGCTCCTGGTAGTACTGTCAGTTTGCCGAGAACTCGGTGCATCTAAGAAATCATCGTCACAGCAGCCTGTGGCGTCCTGGTCTGGCGACGGCTGAGTGCGCCAGCTATGCTATCAGACTCGACACGTGTACAGAACCGACTTGAGCCGGCGATCGTGGTTGCCGCTGAACTGTATCAATTCACTTTGCCTGGCTGGGAAGAGGAAATCACAGACATGAATGTTTCAGGAAAGAAGGCACTCGTATTTGGCGGCACGTCAGGCATTGGCTTGGCGACGTCGAAGCAGCTCGCGGCACTGGGTGCGGAAGTCGTCGCGATCAGCCGTAGTCCGGACCGTGCCGGTGATGTGCCTTCTGGCGTCGCTCTCAGGCAATGCGACGTGCTCGATCGTGACGGCCTTGAAAAACTGTTCAAGGAGTTTGCGCCATTCCA
>JBPCWB010000298.1:0-3258 GCA_051009955.1 Hyphomicrobiaceae bacterium
CGGCCGGTGTGATATAAATCCTGCGCCTTCACGATCGACCACGCGAGGTCCGAGTCATGTCCGGAGACAATCAACCACGCGCCTGGCAACGGATGCTATCCGGCCGCCGCCTCGACCTTCTCGATCCTTCGCCGGCCGACATCGAAATTTCCGACATCGCGCATGGACTTGCGCGCGTGGCACGCTGGAACGGTCAAACCAAGGGTGAGCATGCCTTCTCAGTGGCCCAGCACTCCATCCTGGTTGCCGAGATCTTTGCCAGCATTGCGCCGAACCGTACACCGGAGTGGCGGTTGATGGCCTTACTCCACGATGCGCCGGAGTATGTCATCGGAGACCTCATCAGCCCATTCAAAGCTGTCATCGGACTCGATTACAAAGCTGTCGAGAACCGACTTCTTTCCGCGATCCATCTCCGCTTCGGTTTACCACCGACACCGGATGCGGCCATTGCCAGGACGATCAAAGTTGCCGACCGCATCGGCGCCTACTACGAGGCGACTGTATTGGCTGGTTTCGATCATCGTGAAGCAGAAGAATTCTTTGGTTCGGCCGACACCGTCGATCCGCATCTTGTCCGTCAACTAGAGCGCCTCGAGGCCTGGCCGACACAACGCGCCCAGCGCAAATTCTTGGAAATATTCGAAGAATTGAACCAACAGCATGTTTGATCCGTTGCATAGCAATGCAAATGGCGTCATTGCATAAACAATCAAGCTTAGCCGACTGCTGCTTCATCGAGCTGGATCCGTGATCATGGTGAACAACGAATATAACGCAGGTTCAAGATCAGAAATCGCAGCCGATATCCATGTTTGCTCCCTTGCCAGACTGAACGAGGTCGTTGCGACCGTTCGGGCAAGCCACATCATTACGGCCATCAACCCATGGTCGATCCCGGAGACTCCCCCGGGTATTGCCGCCGACGATCATTTGAAATTGGCGATGAACGACATCGTCGACAACCATCCCGGTCTCGTGACGCCGGCTTCAGAACATATTGCCCAGTTGCTGGATTTTGCCTCTGTCTGGAACCGGCAGGGGCCATTGGTGATCCACTGCCTGGCCGGCGTCAGCCGATCGACGGCCGCTGCATTCATTGTGCTGTGCAAATTCAACCCCGCGACGAGCGAGCATAGCCTCGCGCGCGCGCTGCGGCGCAAGTCGCCGTCAGCACAGCCCAATCAACTCATGATTGAGTTGGCGGACGAATTATTGTCCCGCGACGGTCGCATGATTGAGGCGATTGAGGCCATCGGACCCGGTAATCCGACGCTGGAAGGCCATCCCTTCAGCATAGAAAGTTCAATCGCTTAGACCGTTAGTTATACCATTTTTGCAGGGCTGCCATGCAGCAAATCCAAGGAAACCTCTATTTTGCCCCACTCGCGACAACTGTTTTTCCGAAATTCGCCACGTTCCAGACTAAGCTCCAGACACGTCAATTCGCATTTGGAGAGAGGCGATGACAATGGACGCTACACATATGGAGGCGGGGCATATATCTGTTTCTGAGCGAATGCCAGAAACATTTACCAGACTGGAAACCGCAACAGTTGAAATTGGTCTGAGTGCTGCAATATTATCGGTTCACAATGATGAACCTGAGGTTCTCGTGGTACGCAGCGGCTCGAATGGCCGCACTGGGCTGGACTCACTGCCCTACGGACCATTTTCACCGATTAATCACCGAACGTTGGAAATCGGACTGCGTGATTGGGTCAAAGAGCAGTCCGGGCTCGAACTGGGCTATGTCGAGCAGCTTTATACGTTTGGTGACCGCGGTCGCCATGCCCAGCCGGATGATTCGAACCCGCACATCGTCTCTGTTAGCTATTTGGCCCTGACTCGTCCCCTCGCCGACGAGCACCTCGTGTCGGCCCAGTGGCGCAGTTGGTACGATTATTTCCCCTGGGAGGATTGGCGCAACGGCAAGCCGGCGATCCTCACCGAAGTGATCGAGCCTTTCCTTTTGCGTTGGACCGAGCTGCCGCAGCCTAGCGTTTCACCAATTCGGCTCATGGACCGGCGTCAGAGGCTGCGTGTCGCATTTGGCATTGATAACGGGTCCTGGGACGAAGAGAAGATCCTGGAGCGTTACGAGATCCTCTATGAGGCCGGTCTCATCGAAGAAGCCCGCCGCGATGGCCGCGCATCGGCTGCGCAATGGGATGATGCGCCGAGTATTGGCCTCGCCATGCGGTTCGATCACCGTCGCATTCTTGCGACGTCCATCGCGCGCATTCGGGCAAAGATCAAATATCGACCGGTTGTCTTCGAACTGATGGACGATGAGTTCACGCTGTTTGAGCTGCAGAAGACAGTCGAGGCGATCCTCGGGCCTCATCTGCACAAGCAGAATTTCCGGCGCCTCGTTGAAAGCGCCGGCCTGGTCGAACCAACAGGCGAGCTACGTGTTAAGACAGGTGGTCGCCCGGCGAAGCTCTATCGCTTCCGCAAAGAGGTCGTGCTGGAGCGCCCCGCACCGGGCGTGCGTGTCAAAGCAGGCCGCGGATAGGCCGCCGCAAGCGGCTTTCATCTCCTATCTCAAATGCCCACTTGGCGAAGCAATTGCTTCGCCAAGTTTTTTTTGACGTTTGCCGCCCGGGCCATGGTCGCGCTCCCACACGTCTGGAACATCAGACGCCCGTTCGCATTGCCGGAAGCCGTGTGAAAGTCGACGTGACCTTCTGCTTCATGTCGGATCCAACAGGTTCCGACATAAAACAGGTTGCTCTCGCGTTGACAGCCGACAGTCAGCGACTAACGTCGGACTTCCATTGACCTACGTGAGGATGTCGGTTCGCACGGCAAGCTTTATGTCAGACCAGCCCCAAATTATAAACATTATATCGACGAAACGATCGGGGCATCACGCGTTTATCGACTGGTTGCGGCAGGGCCTGGGTCGAGAGATCGTGTTTGCAAACAATTCAATCATCGGCGCACCGCACGATCGTGTCATTGCGGATTTTGACCGAACCGTCTCCCGCTCCCAATCGCCTGACCTGTCGCCAATTCTGGTGCTGAACTATGAAGGCATTACGCCTCTCGGTTTCGATCGCGCAGCCGAGGCGCAAAAAAATATTGGTGCCGATATCCGTAATGTTCTGTTCCTACGCGACCCACTGAATCTCTGCGCAAGTCTAATTCACCGAAAACCGATCATTGAATTCGAACTGGTCATGATTTTGCGCCAGTTATTCGCAGAGAGAAACTGGTTGCAACTCTATGCGTCCGCCGCCAACCGTCAGTCGT
>JBPCWB010000299.1:0-3943 GCA_051009955.1 Hyphomicrobiaceae bacterium
TTGATAGTTTGTCCGGCAGCGATCAATCCGGCGTGGTCGGGAATGTCCACGATGACGCCACCGGCCTCCGTTTTGTGGGCAATCTTGTCCGACAGCACCTTGGCAACGACGGGAAAGCCAAATGGCAGTTCGGCCTCGTCGAGGTCGCCGAGTGGTAGCGTGACCCGAGGCACAATTGGAACGCCGGCTTCGGCCAGCAGCGCCAATGATGCGTCCTCATCGAGATTCCGGGTTTCCGTGATCGTGGCCGGCGGCGCAATGTGTTCAATGCGCGACGGGCGCCAGGCACAATAGGCGCGCAACGCGTCGGCACAGCTCTCCGGTGTCCGGAATGCCGCAATATTGCGATCAACCAGCATGCGCAGGCCCGGCACGGCATCTGGTACGAGAAACGCGGCCAGTGTTTTGCCGCTGACGTCGGCGCTGATGACCGGCGCAAGCGCCGTTTCAGGAGACGCTCGTGATGATGAGCCCAAGACACATAGTACGATGTCGCAGTCTGCATCTTCGCCCATGGCCTTGAGTGAAGGTCCGATGACATCGGCACGCGCGCCAGCGAGTGTGACATCGGTCAGGGGACCTGGTGAGACGTTCACGCCGGTGTTGCGAATCTTTGCGACCGTTTCGTCGGACGGGGTCAGAAGGTTGACGCCGACGTGGGCCAGCTGATCGCAGGCGGCAGCCCCCCCGCCTCCCGTGGTCGTAACGACACCGACTTTGGGGTTGCACTTCGATTGCGGAGCCCGTCCGCGGCACAGAGTTGCCGCCTCGATCAGTGCTTCGAGCATGGTGACGCGAACGATGCCCAGGTCTTTGAAGAAGGCATCGACGACGCTGTCTTCGCTGAGCAGTGCACCGGTGTGAGCCACCGCCAGTTCCTGCCCGACCGACGAGCGACCGAGTTTGAACGCAATGATCGGCTTGCCGGCAGCGTGTGCGACGGCGGCAAACTTCGCAATTTCGTGCGGCTGGCGAATGGTCTCCATGAATAGCAGAATGACGTCCGTGTCCGGGTCGCCGGCCAGCATCTGGCCGATCTCTCCAACACCGAGATCAGCCTCATTGCCCACCGCTGCAATCTTTGAGAAGCGCAGACCGATCTGGGCAGCGCGAGACATCAACCCGCCCATCATGCTGCCGCTTTGCGAAATCAGGGCGGTGCGGCCGCCACGCTCGAACTCTTCGTCGAAGACCGCATTGACCGTTAAACTCAACCCGGAGTTCAGGTCGGCGATACCCATGCAGTTTGGCCCCAACAGACGCACGCCGGCCTGTTGCGCAAGGCTTGTGAGTTTGACTTGGCGCGCCGCGCCATCGGCACCGGACTCGGCAAATCCGTCGGCGAGGATCTGCACGACGGGGACTCGCATCGCGCAGCACGATTCGAAGGCCTGGATGGCAAGGTCGGTGTCGAGCAGGATATAGGCGTGATCGGGACGCTCAGGCAGGTCATCCAGACCGCTGTAGGCGGGTTCCCCCTGAACAGTGGTGCGCCGCGGGTTGATGGGATAGATCGCGCCGTCGTAGCCATCACGTCGCAGATATTTGAGAGGTCGCCCGGTTGGCCGCCGCGGATTGTCCGACTGACCGATCAACGCGATATGGCGAGGGGCAAACAGCGCTTGCCAGAGATCGGAGCCGAAGAGGGCGGTGGCATCGCGCGTCATCTCGTGCATGGACCATGGCTTGTTGTGAGGTACGAGCAAGGTTTACGGTGCGCCTCGCCAATCGGCAAGCAACCCGACAAAGAGATCAGAGATAGGAACAATGGCGCAGCGGCGCATACCGGCGGCTTTCATTCGCGGCGGCACCAGCAAGGGCGTGTTTTTTCATGACCATGACCTGCCGCGGGACCAGGCGTCTCGTGATGCCATATTCCTGCAGGCACTCGGCAGTCCGGACGCCTACCAGCGTCAGCTTGATGGCCTGGGAGGCGGTATCTCTTCGTTGTCGAAGGCGGTGATTATCGCGCGATCTGATCGTCCGGATGCCGATATCGACTACACCTTCGCACAGGTTGCTGTTGATGAACCCACCGTCGACTATGCATCCACTTGCGGCAATCTCTCGTCCGCGGTCGGACCCTTCGCCGTCGACGAAGGCCTGATTAACGCCTCGGATGGCTCAGTGGTCGTCAGGGTCTACAACACGAACACCGGCAAGATTTATAGGGCCCGATTCGACGTCGAGAATGGCAAAGCCGTAGTGTCGGGTGAGCAGGCCATTCCAGGCGTCAGCGGAACCGGTGCGCCGATTACGCTCGAATATGTCGATCCAGGTGGATCCCGGACCTCGGCTCTGTTGCCGACTGGGCGGACGATCGACACGCTCGAGACAGAGACTGGCGCAGCGATCGCGGCCTCGATGGTCGATGCGACGAATCCTGTGGTGTTCGTCCGGGCCGAAGACTTGTCGGCGGACATAACGCGCCTGCCTGCTGATCTCGACACCGACGACAACCTCATGCGTCGGCTCGACAGCATTCGCCGCAGCGCCGCCGTCGCAATGGGAATGGCTGAAACCGCGCGCACAGCAGCGCTCTCGAACCCAAAGATCGCCATGGTCGGTCCGCCGGCGGCATTTCGGGATTTGCGCGGCCGTTCGTTCGAAGCCGGCGAGGTCGACATCTGCGCTCGCGCCATCTCGATGGGTAACGTCCATCGCGCGTTGCCGTTGACACTGTCGATGTGCCTGGCAACGGCCTGCAAGATACCGGGCACAATTCCCGATGAAGCAATGTCAGGAAGCGCGGACGGAGCTGACGTCCGAATCGGCAATCCGTCGGGCGTGATCGTCGCAGGAGCGCAAGTGGAGAGCGTCGACGGTCGATGGCGCGCCCGCCATTGCCGCGTCGTGCGCACACAGCGGCGATTGATGGAAGGCGCCGTTCTCATTCCCGAATGTATCGAAGTCGACCGAGGCAGCGCCGAATGATCGATCCGACGATTGAACGTTTCCTGCCCGGCCTCGAGGTTGACAGCCACAAGGCTTCCACGGGCGTCGCCTACTTGAGCCATGGTGAGGGCGAGCCGCTGGTGCTGTTTCATGGTGGTTCGGGATCATGGACTCACTGGGTGCGCAATATCGAGCCACTCGGCCGCTCGTTTCGAGTGACCGCACTCGACGCGCCCGGATTCGGTGCTTCCGATGCGGTCGACGCCGATATCGAAAACGATGCCTATCTGGAGCTCATTTTCCGGGCTGTCGACGAAGCAACGCGCGGAGCCAAACGGGTTCACGTTGCCGGGTTCTCGTTTGGCGGATCCCTGGCATCCGCGACGGCCGTCCATCTTGGACCGCGTGCCGCCTCGATCTTTCTGACTGGGGCCGCCGGGTTTGGTCCCTCCACCGGCCGTTCTCTGGGCCTGGTCAGCACGCGGCGACAACGCGAGGAACTCGGCCGAACGCCGACGGACGCGGAGTTGCACGCCCTCTATCGCAACAATCTTGGTCGCTTGATGATCTGGGACCAAGCCAAGGTCGATGACAAGGCTGTCGACATGCAAGCCGAGAACGTTGCCCGCACGCGCTTCAATTCACGGCGCTTCAGCTGGTCCGGCATGACACCCGTGTGGTTGTCGCAAACGGATTGCCCACTTTACGTCATGTATGGCGAGCACGACGCGGCGGCCTACCCGTCGATCCAGGGCCGCTTGGACCAATGCCGCGAGGCCAGGCCCGACGGTCAGCAGCACATCGTGCCGGAGTGCGGCCATTGGGTCATGTATGAACGGCCCGACGTTCAGAACGCAACGATGCTCGCCTTCCATGGCGCCGTCTGACGTGTTTGGATGCCGGGTGCGTTGCGATAAAGTTGCGTGCGTCACACCTCAAGGGTTATGACATCATGAAAATCGCAGTGTTAGACGACTACCAAAAGATCGCACACGAGATGGCCGACTGGAGCAGGCTCAAGGCTGAGCACGCGCTGCAATTCTTCCAC
>JBPCWB010000300.1:0-3590 GCA_051009955.1 Hyphomicrobiaceae bacterium
TGTTTCCGCTCGAATTGGATGGGACTTCCAGCGCGACGCAGCCAGCCATTGCGACCGACGCAGGATTTGTGCCATGCGCCGAATCTGGGACGAGGACGATCTTCCGGGATGCTTCGCCGCGGTCGGCGTGGTACGCGCGCATCATCAGAAGTGCTGTTAGTTCACTTTGGGCACCGGCAGCAGGTTGCAAAGAGACGGCATCAAATCCGGCAATCTCCTTTAAATATTCCTGCAAGTGATGCATCAACGACAATGCTCCCTGCACGGTGTCAGGGTTCTGCAGCGGATGAATTGTCGAGAAACCGGGCAATCGGGCAAGATGTTCGTTGATTTTCGGATTGTATTTCATCGTGCATGATCCGAGCGGGTACATGCCCGAGTCGACGCCAAAATTGCGCTGCGACAAGTGCAAGAAGTGGCGGACAACGTCCAATTCTGAGAGTTCCGGCAGCCCGTTGTCTGCTCGCAGGAGGCCGTCCGGCAAATCAAACTCGTCGACATCACAGTCGGGCAATCGCACACTGGAGCGGCCGGCGACACTAATTTCGTAGATTGTTTGATCGTCGCGCGATCGTTGGATTGTCGATGATTTCATCGCGTGACAATCTCCCGTATGGCGACCACGAGCCGATCAATCTCGGGGCGCGTATTCATCTCTGGCACCGCGAGCAAGAGTTGGTTGTCACGATCCGGGTAGAAGCGTCCTAATTCACAACCGCCGACAATTCCATAATCATGCCAAAGCACTCGGTTGAGCTCTGCTGTAGGCAGGGGACACTCGATCACAAATTCCTTGAAGAATTGCAGTTCTTCGCCGTCAGGGTGAACCTTGAGATTTGGAATTTGGCCGAGCGCGGCCGCAGCATAATTGCTTTTGTGATAGCAGAGCTCAGCGACGCGGCGCAGCCCTCGTTTCCCGAGGGTGGACAGGTACGTGGCGGCGGCGAGCGCCCCTAACGCGGAGTTCGTACAAATGTTACTGGTAGCTTTGGCTCTGCGGATGTGTTGCTCGCGCGTTGCAAGTGTGAGGACATAGCCTCTACGGCCATCAGAGTCGATTGTCTGACCGACCAAGCGCCCTGCCAGGCGCCGAATGTATCTCCGCCGCGTAGCAAATATGCCCAGTGACGGTCCGCCGAAATTTGGCGCTATGCCAAGCGGCTGGCCATCGCAAACGACGACGTCGCTGCCAAGAGTTCCAGGTGCCTCGAATAGGCCAAGAGCAATCGGATCGGCGACGACAATCAACAGTGCACCGGCCTGGTGAACGCGTTCAGCGATTCCCTTCAGATCCTGAAGGCGACCTAGGAAGTCAGGGCTCTGAATGACCAGTGCCGCCGTCGTCTCATCAGTCAATTCGACCAGCTTGGAGATGTCGATGTTAAGATCATTGGGCACAAGAAGGTTGGCATCACTTCCGCGCAGGTATGTTTCGACAACCGCTCGGTAATGAGGATGGACGCCAGAGGAGACAAGAACTCTATTGCGGTCTGTGCTGGTTTCATCAAGCGCAAGCAGGACGGCTTCCGCGAGCGACGTGGCTCCATCGTAGTGGCTGGCATTGCTGACCTCCATTCCCGTCAGACGGCAAATCATTGTCTGATACTCGAACATGGCTTGGAGCATGCCCTGGCTCAATTCGGGCTGGTAGGGTGTGTATGATGTGTAGAATTCGCCGCGCTGAAGAACGTAGTCGACGGTAGCTGGAATGAAATGGCGATAGCTTCCTGCGCCAGCGAATGAGGGCACTTCATCTAGAGCGACGTTGCGTCTGGCAAGATGCTTCAGCTCGGCCGCGAGTTCCATTTCCGATAATGCGGGCGGCAAAGTGAGCTGCGGGAAACGGTGCGCCTGCGGTACGTCATCGAAAAGCTCTTCAATCCGCGATACGCCAACAGCATCGAGCATGGACCGGCGTTCTTCATCTGTATGCGGCGTGAAGGCCATGGCGTTATCCGCAAATCATTCAACCAGACATATTGAAGATGCTGGTTCAGACGTTCGCCTTGCTATAGGTCAAGTCAGGTCGCGATCGGGACCAGGCGTTTCCGCCGATAGCCGGTGATGACGGGAAAGTAGCGGCGTGCGCTAAGCGCCCGGTCCAAATCCGGATCACCCGTGTCAAAACGCAATTTTGGTGTCCGCCTAATTTTCGCAGGTGTTGCAACAACGGTGATTTGGTCAATGCCGATACGGCGCACGACTTGGGGGCTTATCTGTAGGTTGCCTCGTCCCAGAACGAAGCCTTGAGCACCAATGGGACTGACAATGAGGTGACCCGTGGTTGGCGGGCTCAATAGTCTCATCAGTTCCTGTTCATTCAGATCGCGCCCAACGACTTCGCAGTCCCGTATCGCATCTATTCCCAAAAGTGTCGTGTCAAATCCAAGCTTCACGCTGACGGCTTGGACAGTGCTGCCAGGTCCAAGAAGGTACAGTGTTTCGGGATGAGCATTAGTTTCCTCGGCCAAGTAGTCGGCAATTGAAGCTTTGACCTCGCCGTCGTCGCTTTCCGTGATGAACGCCTTTGCAGCTTGCGTATAGTTTGGCTCATAGATCGTCGTTGCCGATCCCACCAAACGTACAGCCCATTCACCACGACGATATTCTTCTTCGTCAAGATCGAGGATATCGACTTCGGCTGTCGTCAGTTCGCCGTTAGCAAAGCGTGCCACGATCTCTGCGGTCCGGATCGGAGACACACCGAAGACACCAGAATACATCTTGACGCCTGAGGGGATGCCAAGAACTGGTGCACGATCGCCTATGATCTGAGTGATGTCTCGGGCCGTTCCATCGCCACCACAGAACAAAATCAGGTCGACACCGCTTACCAGGAATGCCTGCACGGCCCGCTCAGTATCCTGACGCGTTGGGGGATCAGACGTCTCCGCAATAATCTCAATGTCTTCGAAACCCGCCTTATGAAGCTCGACTTCACCCATTTCGCCTGACAATGTCATCCACATTATCTGAGCACATGCGGCATCTGTTGCTAGAGACTTGCGAAGGGCTTGCAGGGTTTGGGTTGCGCGATCCTGCGCGATGGGTTCAGCGCCGAGCCGACGGGCTTCGTCGACGACATCATCAGTTCCTTTGAGCCCTACGCGGCCGCCCATGCCGGCGATGGGATTGACGAGAAAGCCGATTCGCATAACTGACAGTAAACCTGAATGACCTGGGCTCAGCGTAGACATGGATCAAATACGAAGTCGGTGAGCTGTCGTATTTTCACCAGGCCAATTCAAGCTGATCAATGGAGACCCCAGACATGCGAAGGGTTCTCGTGACGGGGGCGCTGGGTCAAATCGGCAGCGAACTGGTGCCCGAGTTGCGCCGTCGCTTTGGATCTGACCGGGTTATTGCATCCGACATTCGCATGCTCGCAGGGAGACCCCCATCCACGGAGGGCGATCAATCGGATGACGGTGTGATTTTTGTGCATGTTGATTGCACGCGTCCGCACCAACTTCACGAAGTCGTGCACCGCTATGATGTTGGCACAATCTACCATCTGGCGGCTGTTCTCTCTGCTGTAGCCGAGGAGAAACCGCAAATCGCTTGGACTGTGAACATGGGCGGTCTTTACA
>JBPCWB010000301.1:0-2781 GCA_051009955.1 Hyphomicrobiaceae bacterium
CAGATTGCTGTGTCAGCCAATGCAGATAGAACGGGCCGCTCATCCTCAGCTCCCGACGCAATTCCGCAACTCTTGGGCTTGGATGGGTTGACTGCAATTGTGTCGGAGCAGAACCGCCTATCTGTGATCTCGATCGATCAGCTCGTGCAGGTGGTGACGGGAAGACTTACAAACTGGTCTCAGCTTGGGTACGCACCGGGTCAAATCAATGTTTACATCGGAGATAGCAAGTCAACGACATTCAATCTGTTCAAAGCGCTCGTTCTCGATCCCTCTAATGAGAATCCGACGCAAAATGCACGACGTTTTGCATCTGAAATTGACCTCGCCCAGGCCGTTTCTTCAGACAAGAATGCCATCGGCATTACGAGTGTTTCGCTTAAGGGATCTGCGAAATCGCTGGATATCTCGACGACATGCAATGTGTCGTATTCGCCGACTCCCTTTAACATAAAGGCTGATGAATATCCGCTAACGCGCCACGTGTTTCTGTACACAACGTCTGCACCGCGTGCACACCATGCCAACGGACTCATAAACTTTGGTCTAACGGATCAGGCCCAGCAGATCATTTCACAGGCCGGGCTGATCAATCAGTCGATAGAGTTTCTGCCCTTCAAGAAACAGGGCGATCGGATTGTCAGATCGTTGGATCCGTCGGGCGACAGCTTCGACCTGAACTTGCTGCGCACTTTGATCAACGAAATTGGTGAGTCCAGCCGCATGTCAGTGTCATTTCGTTTCCGTCCGGCCTCTTTTGCGCTCGACCCCGCATCGCTGGAAAATGTAAAGCGCCTGGCTGCATTGCTGTCTGGCGAAGAGTTGCGAAACGCGGACCTCCTTCTCATAGGCTTTTCCGATGCGCTGGGTGCTTTTGATCGCAATCGCGAACTGTCAATTGTCAGGGCAAGGCAGGTTAAGCAGGCATTGCTCGACGCTGCGGGAGGACGCATTGATGCGGCAAGGCTTCAGACCCGTGGCTATGGAGAACTCATACCGGTGGGTTGCAATGATGATCCGCAAGGTCGCGCGAGAAATCGCCGCGTTGAGATTTGGGTGCGGACCAACGCTGTGCCGGTCAATGCGCCTCAGATTGCTGCGCCAAAGCCACGTGAAGAGACTAAGCGGCAGCAACGGACAACGCGTGCGCCAGCAGGAAATGCTCCGGCGGGCAACGTCAATAATGATCCCCTCTTTCGTGAATTTCTCAAATGGAACCGCCAGCAACAACAGCAACCACAGTCAAATTAATGGCATTGTGTCGTTACAGCCTCCGGCGTACATCCCCCGCACGAAGGGACGTGTGCTCAGGGTAGACCATTCGTCGTGAGCAGCAAGCAAGAAGTCAGTCTCTGTCCGGTGTCAAAGATGATCGAGTTTCAATGTGTGCTTAAGCGATACGCCAGGGTTCTAGTGTTGGGCCTCTGTGCTGTTGGATGGCCGGTGGCCTGTGCGGTCGGCCAAACGGGAGGCAAAGCTAAGGGACTTAATCCGCGCGAGGTCGCCGACTTGTTTCATGCGATTGTGTCGGCCAATCGCGCGGTTTACTCGCAAGTCGTTGTCAATCGATTGATGTTGCAAGACAAGGTGATGAAGGCCTCGGAACATTATTTAAAAGAAAAGGCTTTACCATTACCTGCACAATTGTTTCGTTTGGGTGCAGAATTAGCGACAGAAAAAAACCGCAGGGTATTTTATTCACTTCACTCGTATTGGCCGCTAAATAAACAGAATGCTCCGAGAACAAAAAAAGAAAAAGACGGACTGGCATTTGTGACTGTCAAAGGTGAGAATTTCTACGGCGAGGAGGTGGTTGATGGTATCAGATATTTCATCGCCGTTTATCCCGATCGGGCCACAGATCCGAGCTGTGTGAACTGTCACAACAATCACAAGGACAGCCCACGTCGAGACTTTAAGATCGATGAAGTGATGGGTGGTGTTGTTATCCGACTTCCGTTTGGTGAGTGACTTTCTTCCGAAGAGGGGGACAACCGTAGGCGTGATGCCTGCATAGTCACACAGGTACTGATCGTCGGTGGTCACTATTGATTGGCGCGGAACCTCGTTCCTTCTCGAATATCTCAGCGCGGAATGTCTCCGTTGGTTCAGGTTAGTCGGACGCCATTTGGCGTCGGACAAGCGTCAGTGGACGAAATCGCGGATGGTACGATGGGCGTGTCAGCGGGCTCTATGGGGCTTTTCCTTGGGCGTGGAGCGTGAGCGAGGCTGGAGCTTTGCCGCGGGCGATGTGGTGATAGGACGTTTACCGTTGTGTCGGTGCCGATATGCGTTTGCACACCTCCTTAAAAGCGACATTGAAGCTGGTCGATTTGAGATTTCCGACAACTTGGCGCGTGATTGATTGTTGCAGGCTGCTCGGCTGCATCGTGTGAGATCGATCATGACGTATCGGCGGCTTGGCGGCATCATCATGAGCTGTCGATGGCCTCCGGGCTTGGCCGATGCTTGGGTTCCATGCCTGCTGCGAACACCTCGATGATGATCATACGACCACCGCAGCAGGGGCAGGGAAAGTTGAGGAGCTGCGTCTCATCCGGCTCTGTAGCCGTGACATTGTCGGCGTTGTCTTTTGTCGGTGCAGATAAGTTTAGCAATGCCCTCGCCCGTGCAATGTTGGCGGCACGACTGCCGTTGGCGAAAAGCCCGTAGTGACGAATGCGATGGAAGCCTTTCGGCAGGACGTGAGACAGAAAACGGCGAATGAACTCGTGTGGTGTGAGTGTCATGGTCTTCCAGCGTTTGCGATGGCTTGCACGA
>JBPCWB010000302.1:0-3144 GCA_051009955.1 Hyphomicrobiaceae bacterium
AAAGTCACTCTTCCGGCCACACCAAGCCCGTCAGGTGGGCCCGGTCAAGGGATGCTGGAAGTTGTTAGGTTCCGAAGGAAAGCGTCTTGCCGCTGATCCAGAACGCATCTTCAGTCGCCTGGTAGACAGCCGCTGCAGCAACTTCGCGCAGATCGGCCTCTGAACCGGCGAGCAGCGCATTGACACCAATCCCGTCATCCGCCCACTCCCAGGCCTGTCCCTGGGTAACCGCCTCAAGCCCGACCTTGGCAACCGCATAACGGGCAAACGCCTCGTCATTGTCGATCGCAGCCACCTCGGCAGCATAGACAATCGTGCCCGCCGTGCCCCGCGCCTGCATCGCTGCCGCGATCTCCTCGGAAATCAGGCACGCTGTCATCAGGTTTTCGGCAATGACCTCGTCAAAAGCAGCCACATCGCTTGCATCGCCGCAATCAAACGGCACGGCACTGACGTTGTTCACAACCACATCGATGCCCTGATACGCCCGCACGGCGGCCTCGGAAAACCGCTTGGCGGCTGCATCATCTGTTAGATCGCAATTGAAGACGCGCAGACCGGCTGCGGTATCTCTGAGATCGTCTGCCAGGGAAAGGTCATCTTGCCCGGAACCATCGAACTGCAGCACAAGCCGGCAGCCCTGGTTGGCAAATGCCGATGCAATCGCGCCGCCGACGCCGTTTGAGGCCCCTGTGATCAGAACCCGCTTTTCCGACAGCTCGGGATAGGCGGGGGCGTCCGGGCCAAGGGGACGACTAATTGCGTAACGCGACATGGAACTCACCTTAATCAACTTACAACGCTCGTGAAGCACCAACTCAACCCGAGTCGGTAAACCAAGGCTTAAGAGCGATTCCGCGGCCCAATTGAGGCAATTAGGACGCACTTGCCGGATGACTGTACAATTAAAAGGCAAACAGGCTGTGAAAACTGAGGATATGTTTCTGCAACCCGTTGTGATCTCGCCTCTCACACAGCCAGTGTCTTCCATGCATGAGTCGCGTCCTTGGGTATCAACGCGCCCGAACGCGTTCTGTTGAGTGCTCGAAGAAGTCCCGCAAAATGGCGGGAGCGGGCCTCAGGGGTGGGATTGTAGGAGGTTTGTCGCATGAGGGGCACAGGCGATCAATCGTCAGGCAAAGGGGCTGGCAACGGCCCTTCGCCTGATTATCTGGACGGTCACATGGCAGGTACGATACGGACGCCGCAGCTGCAGGACTTCGGTTCACCGGATCTCGGCGGCGCGCCACTCCGGCCTTCGAAAGCCGGCAAGAAGACCGGGCGCAAGGCCGCACGGCAGGCCAGCGGCGGCGATGCGTTGGTGTTCATCGCGATGGGACTGGTTTCGGCCGCCCTGGGGCTAGGCCTCTACGCCCACGTCGGTCTCCAGTTCCCGGTCGCCCTGATTGCAGCACTTGGTCTCTTTGTCAGCACCTCGTTTCTCCATGTGTTCGTTCGCAGAATGCAAGGCGTTGATCTTCTTGATCGCCGCGTAACCGCCCTCGAGGATGCCGTGTCCCAACTCGAGGACACGGACCAGCCCGAACCGGTAGGACAGATTCAGGCAACACCCGCGGCAAGCGCTGATCGCACTCCGGCACACGACATCACGCAAGAGGTCCGCGAAGCCGTCGATGCCCCCGTGGAGGTGCAGGCAGGCGCACCGGCATGGACGGAACAGGCCCCGCAAGCACAGCCTATCGCAGACGCTGTATCGCAGGCTCCAGCGCCAAGCCTTGCCGAGAGAATCCGGGTGGAACAGACGGCCCCGATTGCCGACGCGCCTCAGGAACAGCCGTACGCGCCGAAAATCGAAGAAGAGCTACCGCCTGCCTACACAATTCCGAACGATGCCAACATCGTCTTTGGCCGGGAACAGGCCGCCGCACCAGTTGAACAGCCCGCGCAGGCGCCAGCGTTTGGCGTCCGCGAAGACGTTGCCCCTGCCGTCGATCGCAGCATTGACGGCTTGGTTCGGCAACTTACGGAAGGCCTGAACACAACCAACACCCCTCAACCCGGTGCTCTGCCGGAACCGGCACCGCTTCCGGCATCCGCCGCACCGTTCGAGGGTTTGCCCGCTCAGCCACCCCAGGCAAGGCCTGCGCCCGGTGAACCGGCCGTTCGTCGTGATGCCGGCGAAACGCCTCTGATCTCGATGCCGGGTGCTGCGAGCGACGAAGAGCCGCCGTCAACGATCGACCCGTTGGGGCAGGCCATGCGTGAAGCGGCCGAACGCGGCATCATGGACATTTATCTGCAACCGATCCTCTCGATCGATGATCGCAAGGTGCGCTTCTTTGAAGTTCTCGGTCGGATCAAAGCGCCCAACGGCAATGTCATCGCGATGGAAGACCATCAGGATCTTGCCCGGTCCATGGGCATTCTGGCGAAGCTGGATCGTGCTGCACTCGTGCGTTCGGCGCGCTTGCTTCGCAAGCTCTCCGAGCGCCGTCAGGCACAGCCGTTGTTCTGCAACATCTCCCGTGAGTCTCTCAGCGATCCGACGTTCATGCGGGAGTTCGTTGAATTCATGGGCGGCTTCCGCGATATCGCTCCGTTCCTGATCTTCGAGATTGAACAGCAAGCGCTCGCAGGAATCGACGCAACGGCAGGATCAAGCCTCCGGGCGTTGTCATCGATGGGGTTCCGCCTTTCGATCGATCAGGTGAGCAAGGTCGAATCGGCACTGGCAGTGGCACGGGAGTTTGAATTCTCGTTCCTGAAATTGCCGCTGACAACATTCCTGTCAGGCCAGGAGCCGGAATCCCGTGCCCGTGCCTTGGCAATCCATGCGGCCGCACGCGACAACAACCTGACGCTGGTTATTGATCAGATCGAGCGCAAGGATCAACTCGCGGCTGTTGTCAGCACCGGCGCCAATCTTGGTCAGGGATATTTGTTCTCCGAGCCGAAACCGCTCCTGCCGCAAGTGGCCGCCGAGGTTGCCGACGCGACGGTTGCCGCGTAAACGAACAATCTTGTGGTGTCCGCGAAGGCTTGGGCTTTCGCGGACCACCTGTTTTCTTTTGGCAGCCCTCCATCTGGATATCATTTCCCGTGATCCCCATCATCAGTGGCGCGCGTGATCTTGCGTCGGATTATGACGCCTGGCTGTGCGACATCTGGGGCGTCGTTCATAAC
>JBPCWB010000303.1:0-9112 GCA_051009955.1 Hyphomicrobiaceae bacterium
GTAGTGTGCATCAACGTTCCGGACCAACTCACCCAACAGAGCGCCATCAATGCGGCCTTCACTATGGTAGTCAGTCCCGAGTTGGTCTACTGATCGAGGACGGCTATAGGCGACGTGCACATCGATATTCGGACGATTTGATACAAGATTGCGGACTTCATCAGCGAGTGGGTGATGCTGGCCATCACGGGCACCATGGACAAACCAAACACGGCGATCGCTTTTCTCGGCGGCAACGGCGTGAAGGATGCTCAGCATCGGTGTGATACCAACACCGGCGCTGACCAAAACAAGCGGGCAGATATTACATGTCATCATAAAATCGCCAGCCGGTCGGCGACTGTCGATGATAGCACCCGGCTCCACATTGTCGTGTAGATGCCGGGATACCAATCCGACGGGCTCGCGTTTCACTGTGATCCTGTAGCAATCATCACTTGGAGCGCTGGACAATGAGTATGTACGTCTGACAGCTTCGTCGATGCCAGGCACAGAGACTTCTAATGGCAGATGCTGTCCTGGTTCGAATGCGGCGAGCGGGCCACCATCCCGCGCTTCAAAGATGAACGACGTGACATCAGCGCTTGCCGAAACTTTGTCGACCAACCGCAATGAGCGAACAGATTCAGCATCGGCTTCCCATCGCAGTGCAACTGCATCCGTCAGCTCGATGATCTCTTCAATTTCCAACGTCACCAAGCGGCGCGCACCTGGAAACGTGTCGAGCTCCTCCGAGTCCCAATCAATAGAGGCAGTACCCGTGAGTTGCAGGAGGTTGCCGCTTTCAAAGTCGACAAAGAGATAACCCGCTCTCGAATCGACGACGAGATTGCCAATTGTGTTGTAGTGATTGTTTCCGGCATAATCCGGAAACTGCAACTGTTTGTCATTGAGCACCCGAACAAAACCGCGGTCTCCACCGCGATGGGATGCGTCCATTCCAAATGTCGGGTTTTCTCCGTCGTCGCGATAGCCGCTCGCGATAAAGAATGTGTCGGCGGACGCGATCCATGCGCGCTGTGAACGTGTCAATCTGGAGCCATTTCTGGCTTCTGCCGAAGAATTGTTGTCGACCCGTCGCCATTCGCGCTCCCGAATGTATTGCGGACAGTTGCCAAACGATTGGTCAACACGAATGGTTATACCACCAGAACCATTGGCAACAACACGACCATTGACGCGATTGCGCCGACGCGTCGCCAATTCAATGCCAAGAACGCCAACATCCGAGCCTCGTGCGAAGGAATCTGCAAGAGCATCACCTGGCTCAGGTTTGGCGTCGATGATTAGGTGGTGTGGGTCCGGCGACGTGATGAAACCGTCCGGTCCGTCTAACAACGTCACCCATGGTCGACCTCGCCCGTCCCGTGTGGATATTACGAGAAACGGTAGCGACGTGTGAAAGGCGCGATGCTGTTCAGGAAGATGATCGCGAACGACTTTCCGCGCCCAGTCTTCAATATCGCGAACACCGAGCCTTTCCTGAACGGTTCGTTCTCCGCGGTGGAATGGCGATGCTTCATTCGGCTGTGGATGGTTCTCAGTCATGACGCCACCGGCGCAATAAACTCGACGCGGATGCCACCAGGGATCGAACACATCATATGTTGTGTGCCGCCGCTTCCAAGGGCTTCGGGCGCAAACTCAATCTCAACGCCCTCACAATTTTGCAGCTTGGCGTGAAGCGCTTTCAACGCATCAGCGCTTTCTACCGTGAAAGCCAGATGATGAAGACCGATGACGTTCTTTCGATCAAATGGCACCGCTCCCGCAGGGTTTGCGGCCTGCCACAATGTAATCATCAGTGTTCCGTCGCTGGCAAATGTTGCCGGGTAATCCGGTTTTTCTCCGACCTTTGAAAAACCAAGTGTGTCCAAAAAGAATGCCGTCGATGCAGCCAGATCGGGAACTGTCAAACCGACATGGTGAGCGCCTTGCGTGATAGCTGTCATAATATTGGCTCCTTGGCTAACCTGCAGAAGTGATGTCTCTTCGCGGGGTCACTTTTTTGATTTCCACGTTCACTGGATGGAATCGCATGGTCGTTTCCGTTCCCAGGCAACCTGATCGTCAAGAGGCATTTGCGCTCGGTCGCCGCCCGAAAATCCAAACGTTCGGCGACGCCACGCCCAAGATGGGCGTGACGCCTGTCGCCTTTTGATTGCACGAGTTAGGGTCGAATCCGATCGAGTAATGCGAGGATCCGATCAGCGATCATCGGCCCATATTCTTCGAGCGCAAAGTGACCGGTATCAAGAATATGGAACTCTAGGTTCTTGAGATCCCGTTTATACGGATGGGCACCTTGCACAGGGAAGATATGATCATTCTTGCCCCACATTAGGAGTGTCGGCGGTTGATGTTTGCGGAACAGCGTCTGCCATTTTGCGTATTCACCGATGTTCGTTCCGTAATCCAGAAATAGCTCAAGTTGAATGTCCTGGTTGCCGGGGCGGTCGAGCAGATACTGCACATGCCAATAGTTATCGGGGCTGATCAAATCAGGTCGTTTTGTGCCGTGCGTGAATTGCCACTTGGTCGCTTTCAGGTTCAGGAACCCCCGTAGCTTGTTGCCGTTCTCGGCAGTTGGTTCGGCCCAGTATGCTTTAATCGGATCCCAGAACTCGCGAAGGCCTTCGGCATATGCGTTGCCGTTCTGGATGACGAACGCAGTAACCCGCGTCGGATCAGATGCGAACATGCGGTACCCGACCGGTGCACCGTAGTCCATCAAGTAGACGGCATAGCGGCCCACCTTCTTGCGGTTGAGAAGTTCCGTCATCATTCGCGCAATGTTGGCGAACGAGTATTCAAAGTCCTTGGCAGCCGGCATATCCGATGCCCCGAAGCCCGGATAATCTGGAGCCAACACATGATAGCGTTTGGCCAGACGCGGGATCAAGTTTCGGAACATGTGCGACGACGTCGGGAAGCCGTGTAGTAGTAGCATCGTTGGTTTTGAACGATCGCCGGCCTCTCGGTACGCGATTTTGACACCATCTATTTGTTCGCTGCTGTAGTGAACTCGTTTGGTACTTTGTGAGATTTCGGAACCTGCTGCCAGCATCGGCTGCGATGATAGGAGCGGCAAGGTAAGGCTCGTGGCGACAGCCACTGCTGTCACTATGGTTTTAAGTTTGGAGGTCATAACTCTTGACTTTCCTTTGGGGGGCGGCCGGCCGTTGTTTGGGGCCAGAGTCCGCGTTCGCTCAGTTTCATTCGAGTTCATGAGTTGGAAGGTCGTCCATTCCGCGAAACAATTGAATGACCTGAATTCAAAACTTTCTAGTCCGGATATCGAAACAGTGGATTACTCCAGGCAACTCGGGGCGTTTGTCGCCGTTGCCAATTCAGGCGGATTCAATGTTGCCGCGCGACAGCTTCAAATGTCGCCGCCTTTGGTGACGCGTCTCATTGCTGATTTGGAGGATCGGATTGGAACTCGATTGTACGTTCCAACCATGCGGCCGATCACGGAAGCCAATCTGATGCTCGTCGAACAAATGCGCCAGATGTCCGAGTTCAAAATTATGCAGCCACTCTCGGAGCTTGCCAACCATGCAATCCTCCAACCCAGAGACTAGCAGAGGCGCCGTCGACTTGCATGGCTAAAACGGTTCGCCGCGGTTGACCCAAGGTCGGGCCTGTCGGCGCACCGGTAGTTCAGTTCTACTTTTCTGATTTATAGAGCGGCGTCAGGTCAAGCAAATGACAGCTCGATGCTTGGGTCGTGTCAAAAGTCCAATTCTCGAATGATATAGTCTTTGTGCGTCGCACAATTTCAGAAGGAACTAAGACCGCAAATGGCCCGACTCGGAAAGGCTCAATTCCAGCATGTCGGGTCCGCTTATTGGGGTCTTGCTGCCGTGATAGTGCAGTGGTCGGCACGCACCCTTTTGATCCGGAGCGGAAATAGCATGAGAGCCGGAGTATATGCTTTTCTTTTTGCACAGCATGCAAATGTTGGCTGGCAGTAGCTTATGTCTCGCAAAAACCGTTCCAAGGCGGAAAGAAGGCCAAACCATAGGGCTGATAATCGATACGGTCGTCGTCAACTGCAATCATGCCGAAAGTCGTGCCGAAGAACTCAACAGCGAAAGGTGCTATCATCGCATCTCCTGGTTTGGGTTTCGGCAATGCAGAAATCGCGTTGGCGAGTTCGGCTCCTGGGTCCACACCATCAGTGCTGTCCCATGCGTTTGAGGAGGTGTGCTTTCCCGACATGTCAAACAAATGAAGTACAGAAACCAGCCGTTGCTGATGGGGTTCCAGAAAAAATACGAAACCTAAGTATTGTCCTTCAGTGAATTGGCCGATTTGATCCGTGTGATAGCCCTCCTCGCGGGCTATCGGGACAAGCTTGGGGATTGCCAACGGATATCTCCAATGCATCTTAAATTGCAGTTGCAGACGGTCGAGGGGATTGACCAAGACGATTGGTTGAACCATCAAAGTGACCATCATGTGCCGATGTCTCTTCCTGGCCCTCTTCGACCTTGGGCTGCAGCGAAACGCGACAACAGCTATCTATGGGTACTGCGGACTCGATGACTACGATGGGCGATCGTCGCAATTGGCCCTGAGCGGACCTCGCATCTCTTTTGGGGTCGCCGCAAACCATGTTTGCTTCTTTACGGCAGCAGACATTGCTTCCGTTCGGACGTGATGTTCCAATGCAATGATTACGCACGTGGCGTGTTCCGTGCCAGAAGACCGTGAAGGCGCTTGCAAAAACAAATATCGGGCTGCATCATTCTTGATGCAGAGAGCGTGAAAGAGTTGAGTTGTGCGCTCTCGGCTGTCTCCTGAGCGCGTTAACCGATGAAAAGACAAGTTCTGCCATGACCAATCGGGCTGCCCGCGTAATCCGACTTAGCGAGAGCGATCAAATCCCATTTGCAGAGAACTCGTTCTACCAACCAATCCTGACCGGTGAAGCAGGAGGGTATCCGATCTTCACCGGCATCCAAACCGCAGAGCCGGGGTATCAAACACAACCTCATCAACATCCCTATTTAGAAATACTGCACATCCTTGATGGAACTGCAGAGGCTTGGTTGGTCGGGGCGGAAGACGATAAGATACAATTGACGCGCGGTGACACAATTGCATTGCCACCAAACCAGCTTCACGTTTTCCGGGCCGTCGGCGATGAAACTCTGCGTCTGCTCGGCACTCATCTCTCACCGCAGCGTATCGTAAGATATGATGACGGCGAGCAAACAGTAATGGGCGCCAGCGAGAACCGCAAAAGGTGCGATTGGCGGCCAGCCTCCGAACAATGACTTCACTCATTCTGGACATGGACGCAGCATATGAGCCGAACGCATGAAAGCCATCGAGAAGACGTCGTAGGCCGCGCGAACGTCGAGGACACGCCCGAGCTTCTGTCATACTACGACGAGCTGCAAAAGTTCGAAGCAGGCGCGCTTTGGACCGTCGCCAACAAGATCGAGCCGTGGGAGCCCAAGAGCGCCTCCGTTCCGGTCGTTTGGCGGTATGCGGATTTGCGCGAACATGTTTTGAGATCTGTGGATCTGGTAACGCCGGAAAAGGCCGGTAGGCGTGTCATCTATCTCAACAATCCGGGCCGACGGTATGTCTCGGCTGCAGTGGGCTGGATCTATGCCGGTCTGCAGGTCATGAACCCCGGTGAAAAGGCAACGGCGCATCGCCACTCCTCCTCTGCGATCCGATTCATCATGGAAGGAGAAGGTGCCTACACGGTCGTCGACGGTCACAAGATGACGCTTGGGCACAATGACTTCGTGCTCACACCCAACGGCACTTGGCATGAGCATGCGGTGGAGGAAAGCGGCACACCTTGCATTTGGCAGGACGGTCTGGACATTCCTTTGGTCAATGCGCTTGAGGCAAATTTCTTCGAGGTCCACCCAGATCTCAGTGAGCCGGTGGCCCACCCTGTTGACGATATGACGAAGACCTGGGGCAACCCCGGCCTCAGTCCGAGCGGCGATAATTGGGACAGGGCTTATAGCCCGATGTTCAAGTATGAGTGGGAGCCGACATACGAGGCCCTTGCAAACTATTCAAATGCGACGGACGGATCACCGTTCGATGGGGTATTGATGGAGTACGTCAATCCGGTCACGAATGGCCCGGTCATGCAAACAATGGGCGCTTCCATGCAGATGCTGCGTCCTGGAGAACACACGAAGGCGCATCGCCACACCGGGAGCTATCTCTACCACGTCGCCAAGGGATCAGGGCATTCGATCATAGACGGCCAACGTTATGATTGGGCGGAACGCGACATCTTCTGTGTGCCATCGTGGGCCTGGCACGAACATGCCAACGGGTCTGACTCGGATGATGCCTGCCTCTTCTGCCTCAACGATTTGCCGGTGATGAGAGCGCTGGGGCTCTACCGAGAGCAGGCCTTCGGTGACAACAGCGGCAATCAAATTACGATGTAAGAACCGGACTCCTGCAAGCGCCGTCAGAGCAAACTTGACCTTCAAGTACATGAGCCGTGCGCGGGTTCTTGGAAGCGCGATGCAACGGAGCAAATTGGATCTCGGCGGAAAAGTTGGATCACCCGAGGCGAGTTGATTTTTTGCTATGTCCTGCCCACTTGGGGAGACCGTCGTTCACATCGAAAACCCTTGCTCCGTAGAATACGTGGCATGTCGGTTTGAACGCTTCGGGAAATCTCGGTGGCGTCCCAAAGTCAAACAGAGATGGAAATCCAAGCCACATTCTTCTTCCTTCATCTGCGATGAGCGCGCCGCAAAGGCTGCAGCTCACCTTGCATGGCAGAATTCTCTCGGGCCTATTCAGATGGCCGTTGAAGAATCTTAGATGTTTCAAGCCTTTTGAGAATCTGACATTATGCTTGTGGAATATTGCGGCCCACTGCATCGGCGCACCATGCAATTTCTGGCACATGATGCAGTGACAGACTTTCGCGTCAACGGGATCGGAGGAGACGCAGTATCGAACTGCCCCACAGTGGCAGCTTGCTACGTACTTCGCCTCGGCATTCATATCGTCAGAGCGCACGTAGAGTCTTTCGAATTCATCCACCATTCCATTTCCTCGGTCGAATCCACTTGTTCAGCATCCAACTCCGTACCCGAAATGAGTCGGGTCTTGAAATAGAGTACGGAGATTCGAATCGTATGCACGCTCGACAGGACAACCTCTTTGATCAAACGTCCCCTATGTGGACTTCGCAACGTTTGCGCGCTGCAGCACCGAGAATAGTGGGCGCGACCGATAATGGCCCAACTGTTTCAAGCTCGCCTGGAGCACTACGAGTCCGCAGTTGAGGTTTCCTCAGCCGTCATGTGTTAGCGGAAGGTTCTTCTCAAGTTGACCAAACTCTGCCGTTTAGCCGTTGCTAACTTTTCAGATCTTGGACCGTCGAGAAGCAGAGTTTGCTGACGTGAGCGCTCCGCGCAGCCTGTGTGCAGCGATGTCCGATTTGACCAGCGGCAGACAATCGCATGAAATCAGCGATGCTCACTTTTGACCCTAAGCGACTGCGCGAACGTCTACCGGCACGCCACATCGGAGCGAGTTTGTGGCCATGCATGAGGCCTTCGCTTCCTCGATGACGGCTTCCGCGTTTGTGCCGGCCAGCGTTTCGCAGGTGACGACCATAATAGCGGAAGTTGCAAGTGTCGGCTCACCGGCGAGCTGAACTTTCACCGAAACTGAATTTCGGCCACGTTTGACTCCTTTGGCATGTGCCACGTGTCGGAGATCATTGCAGAAACAGCCTCCAATCGTGAACGCCAACAGTTGAGCGCCATTGAAACCGAGGCCAAGTCCACCAGCTCGCCCTTCTGGTCGATCGACTACGACAGTGTGGGCGCCGGCCCAACCGAGAGCCGCTTCCGTGCCTTCGACATTGCGCAATTCAACGGTGACTTCTGACATGGCCAGCCAGGTAGGTTGAGGTAACGTCGTGGGAGACTACCATTCGTTGTAAGCGCCCGGTGCTGACCGCCTTCCGCGATCGCGCGAAGCCGTTCATGATGTCCGCCTGGATTTGAGCGGACATAAATCATGGCATCAAGACCCAAACTTCTCGTCAACGCTGGAGTGAAGATTTCAAGAAGCGCGTTGTCGCCGAAGCAAATACGCCTGTCGCTGTGCGCCAATTCGTAGAGGACTCGGACGTCAGTCAGAGAGAACTCGCTCTTGAGCAGGCCTTCCTCTAGAAGCCCGATCTGTCGAGTGTAGAACCGATTGAAGCCCCTGACAGCGTCGATCTGGTCGCTGGTTGAAGACGGCACGTTTGGCATGAACGGAGTGAGGATGATAACCTTTGACGGAAACTGCCCCGTCTGCTCACTTGAAAATGAGCTTTGGACCAAGATGGCTAGTTCGTCTTGGTCCTGTCACAGTTCCAAAGTCAAGGGCCTCCAACAACGTACCCAGATGTGACCGGCATGGCTCATATCAGGAGAGGACACATGAAACTTGAAACCAAATCCAATCTCTCTGCCGACGAACTCGATGATCTGTCGTTCGACGAATATGATGAGGTGATCAATCCAAAGCCGGAAGACAGCGACTTCGACGTCATTGTAGAGCAGGCGATTTCAAGGCGCGGCTTTATGGGGGGCGTGCTTGCTTTCGGCGGCGTGGCCACCCTCGGAGTCACGACCACGGCGCTGACGCCGATTTCCGCTAAGGCTGCTGACAGCCGTTTCGGGTTCAAGGCGGTTGCGACCGGCACCGATGACGCCATCATCGTGCCGGAAGGCTACAATGCGCATGTCGCCGCCCGCTGGGGCGATCCGCTGTTTTCCGATGTTCCAGAATTCGACCATGCAACACGCGGCACTGCTAAGAGCCAGGCACGTGCCTTTGGCGACAATAACGACGGCATGTCCATCTTCACGGACAAGGATGGTCGCCAGATCCTTGTCGTCAACAACGAGTACACCAATAGAGGCGTCATCTGGGGCAACAATCCCGACGGGAAATACGTCTCTGACGATGACATCAACAAGGGCAAGGCCGCCCAAGGTTTGACGGCGGTCGAGTTGAAGGAAGTTGATGGCAAGTGGCAGATCGTCAAGGATTCTCCTTATAACCGTCGCTTCACGCCCGACGAGCCCATGGACATCACCGGCCC
>JBPCWB010000304.1:0-6148 GCA_051009955.1 Hyphomicrobiaceae bacterium
GCCTGCCGCGTTCCGTGTTCGGCACGGTAACGGCTCACTTCGGCGTCGGACTCATGGTCGTCGGGATCGTGGCGACATCGGCTTATCGTTCCGAAAGCGTGCTCGTCATGCGCTCAGGCGATGTCACACAATTTGTCGGCTACGAGATTACGTTCGAGGGCGTAACCGACAGCACCGGTGCGAACTACCGCGAGCAGATCGGCCGCTTCAGCATAAAACGCAATGGCAGGGATACGGCCACGCTTCAACCGAGCAAGCGCGCTTACCAGGTCCCGAGACAATCGACCACCGAAGCTGGAATCCATGTTGCCGCGGCCGGCGATCTCTACGCCGTCCTAGGCGATGCCCAACAAGATCAAGGCTACGCAGTGCGGTTTTACTTCAACCCGCTCGTGCGTTTCATTTGGTTCGGTGCCGTCATCATGTTTATCGGCGGCATGCTGTCATTGAGTGACCGACGATTGCGAGTTGGTGCGCCGCGGCGCGCACGATCGAGCGGACAGAAGGTTGTAGCAGCCGAGTAGGGCAGATGCGGTTAATGTCTGATATAAGGGTTTGGTCGTGGCTGCTTCTGGCAGCTCTTGTTCTGGCGTTCGCGGTCCCACCTGCGCAAGCCGTCCAGCCCAACGAAATCCTCGACGATCCCAAACTCGAACAACGCGCCCGCACCTTGTCAGCGGAACTACGCTGTCTGGTTTGTCAGAACCAATCCATCGACGACTCCAATGCACCGCTTGCGCGAGACCTTCGATTGCTCGTACGGGAACGCTTGACCGCCGGCGACAGCGACAAAGCGGTTTTGGATTATATCGTCGCCCGCTATGGTGAATTCGTGCTGCTGCGTCCGCCGTTTGGCTTGCACACGCTCTTACTGTGGCTCGCGCCACTATTGCTGCTGATGTTTGGTGTGTTTCTCGTCCGCCGCGCCACGTTACGAACGAACCGACAAACCACCTCTTCAAAGCAGCCCGACTTAACGGACGACGAGCAAAAACGGCTCAAGGCGCTGATCGACGACCCGCCTTCGCGTTGATTTCCTGCTTCAGGCGGCCGCCTGTCACATTCTGACGACCACGCGTTCGTGCCGCCGCTGTTTCCCCCCCAATGCTTGCCGGGCTCACCAGCTTGGACAGATCCGTCAACAGCCCCCGGGTCGGCAGGCCGGCGAGTTCGCTTTCATCCCGGCCGCGAAACAACTGAATGGCGCGCCGCGTCGCCGGTCCGAATGCGCCGTCGACGTTGAGTTGATAAAGACCCCGCTGCTTCAGAACCTGTTGAATGCTGCGAATATCTTTCGCCGAGCGCAAGATGTTTGCAGCGGAAAACGGTCTGATGAGGCCTTCGAATGCGCGTGTTGCAATCGCCGTATTCGCCACAGCGTCCGACTTGTAGCGTCGAACAACTTTACCTTCTTCAATCAACAATCGCGTTTGAACGTAGGTCCCGACGTTCACGGCCACGACTTGGAACCGGCCTTTAGCGTCAACTGTCAGGAGGGGTGAACCCGACGACGCGCCGCCGGTGTCACAGGTGTGCAGGACGAGATTATCCGGCGCGTTGAAGTCGCGACTGATGCGTTTCCTTTGCAGTGCCTTGAGCGGTGAGCGAGTCGTGCATTTGCCCGAGTAGGCCAAGCGCCAATTGGCATAGTCGTGATGGAACGAAACCTGGAATAGCGCCTTGCGCTTGGCCAGTTGCTCAAGACGCTTGGGCGCCAGACTGGCCACTGGCAGTACTGCTCCTTTGCACACCGGCGACGACAGTCGCATCAAGGCCCAATCCTGTGTCGCATCGATAGGCGGTTCAATGCGCAATTTGCGACTGCCTGCCACAACGAACTGATCGATTGCGCGCACCTGGTAGCCTTCAATGCGGCTCGATGGCCAGCGCGAACGCGCGCGCAACACGAACTGGAATTTGCGCAAGCTCGGCCGCCGCTCACCAGCGGTGCGAAACAGGCAGTGCGAGGCGGTGGCAACGAGGCGGTCGGCGACGCAAAAGCCGGTGCACACGCTGCGGACACTGTTATTGTAGACGAGGCCGATGGATTTTTTCAGAGGCCGCAATCGCTTTGGCAGCGATTTACGGTCGTCGCGGCCAAATACGGCAACAGGGACGACCTGGAGATTCGATTTGTCCACCGCGTCGCCACCCAGCGACGGAACAATTGTCGCAGCAGCAGGCATCGTCATCATTGGCGCAGCCGTGACGGCGCCTGCAAACAGACCGAACAGACTGGCGCATTTCCCGACAATGCCGGTCATACTATCCCCATTTTCCCGGCGGATCGGCCTGATGCCGGCTCCAAAACCGCAGCGAACACGCGAGAGAACCCCTAACATTACCGATTTTTAATTCGATAGAAAGGCCAGCGTAAGATGCACTGCATTACATCCAATTGACTAGATACCACGAACTCCACCAGCAGAAAGGTTTAACGCATGTCACATTTGGTCGGATCGGGTTCAATGCGCGTGTGCGCACCCATGAGACGGCGATCTGGTGTCGTGGCCGCGTTGGCCGGCACGGCTGTTCTGGCGGCCGTGGCAAGCGGACCCACCACACCGGCCTTTGCCCAACTTCAATCGCAGGCACCAGTGGCCGGCGCACCGTTGACGTTTGCCGATATCGTCGAGAAGGTTAAGCCGGCTGTTGTCAGTATTCGCGTCTCAAGCGGATCGGCGCGATTGGCAGACCGCTCCCAGAATCGCGGCTCCCGCCCGCGCGGCAACGGTGCACCGTTTCCGGATCTCCCGCCGGACCATCCATTGAATGAATTCTTCAAAAACATGCCGCGAAACTTCGGCGGCGCACCATCACCACGGCAACGTCGCCGGAGAGCACAAGGTTCCGGTTTCGTGATTTCGGAAGACGGATTTGTCGTCACCAACAATCACGTGATCAAGGGTGGCAACGAAATCACCGTGGTGTTCGATGAAAAGAACAAGTACGACGCCGAACTCGTCGGGGCAGATCCACGGACTGACCTGGCCCTGCTAAAGATCAAATCGAGCAAAAAGTTCCCGTACGTCAAGTTTACGACCAAGAAGAGCCGGGTGGGCGATTGGGTCGTTGCAGTAGGCAACCCATTTGGCCTCGGTGGAACGGTGACGGCAGGTATCCTTTCGGCCCAAGGCCGGGACATTGGATCCGGACCCTACGACTTTATCCAGATCGACGCAGCCGTGAACCGCGGCAATTCAGGCGGTCCGACGTTCAACCTCGATGGCGAAGTGATTGGCGTGAACACGGCGATCTACAGCCCATCCGGTGGTAACGTCGGGATCGCTTTTGCAGTGCCCGCAAGGACGACCATCGAAGTCATCGAGCAACTCAAGAACAAAGGCACGGTCAGTCGCGGTTGGCTGGGTGTCAAAATCCAAAGCGTCACGGAAGACATGGCGGCAAGTCTCGGGCTCGACGAAGCACAAGGCGCACTGATCAGCGAAGTCAACGCAGACGGACCAGCAAAAACAGCAGGCTTGAGGGCCGGTGATGCGATCCTGATGGTTGACGATGCCAAGATTGAGGACAGCCGGGATCTGGCGCGCAAAATTGCGGCCTACTCACCCGGCAGTACTGTCCGCGTTAAAGTCCGCCGCGCCAACGGCGACCGGACAATCAACGTCAAGCTCGGCACGTTCCCGAACGACACTGCGGCCGCGGCGAAACCGAAGCCACCGGCAGCCAAGGCAAAGCCGACCGCACTCAAGGATTTGGGGCTGGGTCTGGTTGCTGCCACCGGTGGCAACGGCGGCGTCGCGATTGAGAGTGTCGACGCGGGATCCGACGCATCCGAAAAGGACTTGCGCACGGGCGATATCATCGTCGAGGTCAACGGCGAACCAGTCGCGCGCCCTGCTGACGTTGACCGTGCCGTCCAGGCCGCCAAGAAACTGGGACGCAAGGCGGTGCTGATCACCGTAAAGCGCGGCGACAACCGTCGCTTTGTTGCGGTCCAGCTCAAAGCCAAGGGTTGATGCCTGCTGGCATCGGCCGGTACGATACTGAATAGCAGTGGGCGGCGTCTGACGGAGTGCAGCGTCGCCCATTGCGTTGTGGATAATGCGAGCGTTGGATGACAACGCTTCCATTGCATGGTTCACACCCGGCGATAGGATACAGGTGCCTCGAGAGCCGCAACGCACAACGTCGGGGCTGAACAACAACGAGCGACCGAACAACGCGATGCGTGTTTTAGTGATTGAAGACGACAATGAAGCGGCTGGTTATATCCAGAAGGCGCTGAACGAATCCGGTCATTTCGCCGACGTGGCCGGCGATGGTGAAACTGGACTGGGATTGGCGCGCGACGGCATTTACGACGTCCTGGTTGTCGACCGCATGCTGCCGGAGCTTGACGGCCTGAGCGTCATCCGAACGCTGCGAGAGGAAGGCACACAAACACCAGCTTTGATTCTGTCGGCATTGGGTGACGTCGATGATCGGGTCGTCGGGCTCAAGGCCGGAGGTGACGACTACCTGACCAAACCGTTCGCGTTTTCCGAACTGTTGGCGCGGATCGAAGCGCTCGTCAGGCGCGCGCAGCCGGAAGACATCCAAACGCGTTACGAAGTCGGTGATCTGGTACTCGACCGTCTTTCGAACAAGGTCACACGTGGCGGCGAGACAATACTGTTGCAGCCGCGCGAATTCCGCCTTCTCGAATTCCTCATGAAACATCAGGGCCAGGTCGTCACCCGAACGATGTTACTCGCCGGCGTTTGGGACTATCACTTCGATCCGCAGACCAACGTTATCGACGTCCACATTTCCCGACTCCGGGCCAAAGTCGACAAGAATTTCGAGCAGCCGCTGTTGCGGACAGTTCGCGGCCGCGGATACATGATCGATGCCGGTGGCTGACTTCACCGGTCGATGGCGAACGACGGCGTTTCGCCTGACAGCGACTGTGACCGTTCTCTTCGTCGCTGCCGCGATCATTTGCGTTGGCGCAATATATTGGCGCTATAGTTCTCTCGTCACCCGCCAAATGGCCACGGAAGCAACACAAGAACTGCAAGCTTTGGCCCGACTGGAGTCCGATAGCCAGCAATCCGTACTGCGCGAACGCATCGGCCTCCTGGCGCAAAGCAATCGCTCGCAGCTCTATGCGTTGCGGGAAAGTGAAACCGGGCAACTGCTTGCCGGCAACCTACCCCGGTGGCCTGCCGGATTGGCCACCACCGGCACACCGACGGTATTTCGCTTCATCGCCCAAGACGGCAGACCTCATCTAGCCGTCGGTGTCGCCTTGAACCTGTCCGGCGGGCTGCATTTGATGGTCGCACGAGATGCGGCCATTCTGCAGCAGGTGAGCCGCGAGATCCTCTGGTGGCTTCTGATTGGTGTGGCCGCAATGTCGGCAATAGGCATCGCTGTCGGCCTTCTGATGAGTGCATTCGTCCTTGGACGCATCGCGCAAATGACAGCGACCAGTGAACGTATCATGACCGGTCGCCTGTCGGAGCGCATCCCTACGAGCGGAACCGGCGACGAATTGGATGACCTTGCCGTCAATCTGAACCGCATGCTCGCCCGCATCGAAGAGTTAATGGCGGGTTTTCGCGAAGTGTCCGACAATATTGCGCACGATCTGAAAACCCCTCTCAATCGCCTGCGCAACAGAGCCGAGCGCGCGCTAACGGCGTCCGACGATGATAGCTCGCAGCACGATGATCTGGAACGCATTCTGGTCGACGCTGACGATCTCATTCGAACATTCAATGCGCTCCTGCAAGTCGCTCGATTGGAGGCTGGCGCTGTCGATCACACGCTGGAGAAGTTCGATCTGACTGCGATGGTTCAAGAGATGGTTGAATTCTATGAGCCTGTGGCGGAGGAGACCGGCGCGAACATCACCTTTGCCGGTGGAGATGGTATTTCGGTTCGCGGTAACCGCCAGCTTTTGGGACAGGCGCTGACCAACCTCATCGAAAACGCGCTCAAATACGGCATCAAGGCAAAAGAGAATCACGACGGTTGCACAGCCCCACCCGCAGTTATCTCCGTCGACATCCAGCGCGTCACGACAAACATTCACTTGTCTGTCCGCGATTGCGGCGGCGGTATTGCTCCCGAAGATCGCAGCAATGCCATCAAACGATTCGGACGTCTTGACGCCAGTCGCTCAAAGCCAGGGACGGGT
>JBPCWB010000305.1:0-4158 GCA_051009955.1 Hyphomicrobiaceae bacterium
AGCCACACCGCGCGGAAAAAGCTGCCCACTCGGTCAGGTGCTGCGGTGGTTGCCAATGCCAGCAACAGGCCGAATGTCACATTAAAGAATGCCAGTGTCGCCAGCACGTAGATGAAAGTCAGGCCGAGAGATTTGATCAGGCGGCTGTCGCGCGTAAACATCCGCTCGAAGTTCTCGTAGGTAAAATGCTCAATGCGTAGCGTTCGCCCCATATCGGTGAAGGCAACCGCGATATCGACCACGACCGGTAGTATAAAGAACAGCAGCAAGAGAACGCAGGCTGGTCCAAGAAAAATGATGAAGTTTGCGCGCTGGCGAGCGCGCTGTTGGGCCAATGAAATGGAGCTCATGAAACCCGGGCCTCTTGGCGAATGAGCGCAAGATGTTCGAGCCGGGCACGGGATACCCCATGCCCGGCCGGTCGTCCGCCGGTTCTAGTCGACGATCTTCACGTCTTTGCCAAGCTCGGACTGGAGTTCGTCGACGATGAACTCGACGCCCTCAGCAGGCGAGATACGCCCGGTCTCGACACCCTGGATGCCTTTGTAAATGGCGGCGTTGAAGGGACCGATCTTTGTGTGGTTTGGCATAAAACCCGAGTAGGGCAGCATCGTAATCCCACGGCGCAATGCCCAGGCTTTCTGATATTCCGGCATGCCCGTCTGTGCATGCGAAATCGCCGTATGACCGGTCGTGACCGCATGGGGCGTATTGAAATGCGGCTGACTGGCGATACCGACCAGGAGTGCGGCGAGCTCGACGTTTTTCGAGGCCGGGTTGACGGCGTACACGATCGGATGTGACAGGTTTGCCGGCTTGCCGCCTTTTTCGGCTGCTGGCGAATGCAGCCATCCGACCGTTGCGACATAGGCCTCTTCGGAATCAGCCGATACACCAAATCGGATCTGGCGCGGCACATCCCAAAGACCGTGGTGCTTGATGAAGGCTTTGCCCTCAGGCAACAGGCGGTTGATGGTGTCCCAGGAGAACGTGGTGTTGTTCTTCGGAGTTACATTGTTGTCCGCGTTGTATTTGATCCACTTGAGGAAGCCGGTCAGGGCCTTCTTGCTTGCTTGCAGTTGGCCGGTCGCATCGTCGAGGGGATCGAAGCCGAAGCTGGCAAGCGTCATCAAGAAGTCCGGGCCGACGTTCGGGCGGTGGATGATGCCGTATTCGGCGGCGCCCGCGTCGACAACTTCTTTGGCAAGATTGGAGAGGTCGTAGATCGTAAACTCACCCTTCTCCACCTTGGCCGGAAGGCCTTCGATGAATTCTTCAGACTTGCCGATCTTGCGCAGCATATCTTTGCGATAGAAGAACATCCGGACTTCCGAGTCCTGCGGAATGGCGAAGCGCTGCCCCTTGTAATGCGTGGACTTCCAAAGCACCGGAATGATGTCGGCATAGTACTCGGGATGGGCGGCGATGTGCTTTTCCATGTTCATGGCATAGCCGGCCTCGGCGAACGCGCCGATCCACTCATGGGCGGCGACATAGATGTCGGGGCCTTTGTCGGCAGCAAATGCCTTCATCAAGTCAAGCGCATCAGCATCAAAGCCTTTGGCGTTGTTCTCGTGGACCTCGACCTTGACTTTTTTGTCGCTGCCGCTGGCTGCAAGTATCTTGTTCAAGGTCTCAGCCGCCTTGACAATGTTGCCGGCCCGCAAGGGCCCCGACCGATCCGCACGCGACCACAGATTAATTGTGACGTCTTCCGCCGCGGCGGTCTTGACGGCCACTGGTAACAGCAAGGTGGCGGCAATGGCTGCAGCAGCAATCTTGGTAAAGGTGAGCATCCCAGTTTTCCTTCCCGTTCTACGAAAAACCCTGTCAGGCGGTTGTCGTCGGCCCGCACTTTGCGGCGGGTTCCGCACCGGATCTGCCTTCGCGGTCAAGCCAGATCGCCAAGATCCGATGGTTGCACGAACGCTGAAGATCGATGCTAGCATATAAATTCAATTAAATTGAAATAATAATTTGGATGTTGGCGACGGACATGGCAAAGGCTTGCGTTGGTTCAGCACGATAGGTCGACCTGGATGGAACGGGGAAGACGAGAGAAAGGCAGGCGCGGTGGATCGCAGGCGGATGCGCCTTCGCCACAGCAGGCAGAAAATGATGGCCGAAGGCCAGCAGCACGTCGTCTCGGAATCGGCCCGGTCCAGGCCGGCGATTATAACAAGCGTCTCGTCATGCGGATGATCGGATCGGGCGATGGCGTCAGCCGTGCAGACCTGACCCGCTCGATCGGCCTCACGCCGCAAGCGGTATCGGTCATCGTCGCTGATCTGCTCGATCGGGGATATTTGGTCGAACGCGACCGCAGGCGCGGCGGGCGCGGCTACCCTTCGAGGCAATATACGGTCAATCCAGAAGGAGCCTTCGCCTTCGGAGTTAATCTCGATCGGGACCGTCTGATTATGGTTCTCGTCGATCTGGAGGGCACGATCAGGTCGAGCCAGCACGCGACGGTGGATTTTCCCGAACCAGAGCTGGTTTTTGACATGATTTCCGCCAATGCCCGTGATCTGACGCTCGAAGCCGGCGTTGATTGGCAAAAGATCGTCGGGCTTGGGATTGGTATCCCGGGTCGCTACGACCCGCGCCATGCCGTCTTGCTGCCGACCATGGATAGTCCGGCTTGGAAAGATGTTGCCGTCGCGGAGGAGCTGCAACGGCGCCTCGGGCTCGACATCTACTGGGACAACGATGCCACCGCTGCTGCCATAGGAGAGCGCTTTCGCGGCGCCGGCGTCGGTCATGACAATTTTCTCTATGTGCACCTGGGCGTCGGCATCGGATCGGGACTGGTGCTCGGTGGCGAGCCGTTTCGAGGATGGGCATCCAATGCCGGTGAACTTGGCAGGGTCAGGATTTCACCATCTCGTCCGGTGCCGGGGCTGGACAATCCGCGGCCTCGCTTAAGTGAGGTTGCTTCATTCGTCGCTTTGCAGAATCGTCTGGCGGCGGCTGAAAAAGCCGTGTCGACTCCCGAGGAGATTTCTGCGCTTCTGGCGGCCGGTGATCCGGATCTTGCCGCCTGGATCCACGATGCATCCCGGGCTCTGACCCAGGCGCTTTGTGGTGTGGTCTACCTTCTCGATCTGGAGATGTTCGTCTTCGGGGGTGTGTTTCCTGCTGATGTGACGGACGAGCTGGCCAGCCGCGTGCAACATGGATTTGAGACCCGTCTCTTCAATTGGCACTGCGTTCCCCTGGTCGCGCGCGGTATGGTGGGTGCCAACGCGGGCGCACTCGGGGCAGGAACACTTCCGCTCCACGCGAGTTTCGCGCCGGGCGTTCAACGTTAGCGGAGCATACAACCCGGCAGGCGCTCCCGGAGCAAGCCGTCGAACCGCAACCGAATGAGCCGATTGGCTTCACGTCAGACGCGGTTGTTGCGCAATCGCGGCTCACTCGCACGTCTTTGTCGGTAGATTTGGGCCGCCGGCTCGCTGGCTCCGACGTTCGAGCAAGACAACGTCGTGCCAGGCATCGTTGATGTGACCATACCGTTCCCGGTATCCGACTTCGCGAAAGCCGCAGTTCAGGTGTAGGGCACGGCTTGCATCATTTCCGGCGAGAACCTGCGCCTGCAGTGTCCAATAGCCGTTGACCTCAGACTCCTCGATCAATCTGTCCAGCAGCTGAGATCCAATGCCTCGCCCACGGGCATTCGCACTGATGTACACGCTGACCTCAGCGATACCGGCAGCACCTCACGTGTCAGGGACCGGAGCAAGTGCCGCCCAGCCAAGAATGGCTCCATCGTCTTGACGCGCGACGATCCTGCCAAGCAAGAGGTGGCTCGCGTCCCAATCCCTCCACATCGGTGGATCCTTCAAGAATGCAGCCAAACCAGTGGCGAGGCCCTCAGCATAGATGGCCCGGACCTGCCGCCAGTCGCCGCGCTGCATTTCACCGACGAAGACATCCATGGAGATTGCCCCTGCTGGCTTTCCGGAGAGCGTCGCCAGGCGGTGCGGTCAATCCCAGCGCTCGACGTTGACGTTAGAGCAAAGCAATCAACGGGTCAGCCAAAAACAGGGGCTCGTCGTGGGTGGTCGGCAACGAATTGGGATGTCGATGTGGCCCGACTATTTGTCCGTCGACCGTTGCCACGCGTCAGAGCTATGTGGCCGGCAGCTGTTCGATTGA